>JAAFJQ010000199.1 GCA_013298185.1 Deinococcales bacterium | reverse complement strand
CCAACCAAGAACTCGAGATGTCAGCAGATTTTGTAGAAGTGAGTCAAGCATTTCTATAACAGGGTCTTCGTAGATCGAAAAAAATAAAGAAGCCGTGAATCACGGCTTCTTTTGGTCGGGGTGGCGAGATTTGAACTCACGACCACTTGACCCCCAGAAGCCAACTCTGAATACTGATAGAATCCAACAAAGTCTAATTGACTCGTTTTAGACGAGATTATTTCAATCATTAAGACTTCAATAAACTAATAGAAGCCACCAAAAACTGGTGCTACGGGACACGCTTCGGGACACGGTTGACAGTATTTGATTTTCAGACAAAATCAGGTTGTGACTACTTCGTTTTTGCGATTCTGACGGCGTACTCGAGATTTACAGGTGTCTGTTCGACAGGTCATTTTGTCAAAATGCTTTGCGTAAAAAATTCTGTTGCAGTGGGTGCAGAGTCGGTAGCCGTTGCCTTGAAAGATTTGTTCCGACAACAAGTACCAAATCGCACCGATAAGCCCCACAGGTACAACTGTCGTTTTGAGGGTAAGACCGTCCCAGACTGGCTTATACTCAAAGCGGTTTTTCATACCTCTGGTCAGTTCATCCTTTATGACCAATCGAGCCATAAGAACTCGAGCCTCAAAGGTATCACCCCCGAGTCCATCCCAAATGACAGGATACCGTTTACGATCAAAGTTTATGCCGCCGAACTCATCTCTCCAAAATGCAACATCTGTGTGTATTGCGGTATAACTCGATAGTTGTTCACTCTTTACCTCTGCTATTTTGATGGCTTGCTCTGCACGTTTTTCGCTGCTTTGTCTTGGGTCAAGATTTGGCTTCAAAACACCCAAGGCAGCAATCTTGGTGACTCGAGCAACGCCAGAGATTTCGGGATTCAAGTTTTCCAGTTTATCTAGAGTTTGCATTGAGCCACCTGTTGCAATTGGAATAAATGTAACAGCTATATTTCCTCCTAATTCACCCCAGTTGTTGGCAAATTTCAACAACTGGTCAGGAGAATATCCGCCCTGTGTCCACAGATTGCCAAACTCAAGCGGCAACTCGGGATGTTTTAGCGGTTCATACTCGCGCACAGTTGTGGTGGTGGGAATCAAAAACGTTTGTCGTCGGCTCATTTCGTCATGAATGAACTCCTGTTCATAGCCAAAAACTACTTTGTATGAGGCTGCTACTTGCCAGAGAAAAGGTACTGAGTTTTGCACCCCAAAATACTACCAAAAATTAGGGTGCATTTCAACCTAACAGATTCTACGCTGTTCTTGTGCATCGCAAAGAAAACACCTGCGAACGATGCCGCAGAAAGGACAGAGTATGGAAAAGTTGACTTTAACACCAAAGGAAATTTGCAAGGCTACAGGTTGGGGGCGTGATTTCACGCACAAACTCATTCTTAATGGCAGTTTGCCCAACGTTGGCAACAAGAAGCGTTTTTTAGTGCCACGCTCGGCGCTGACTCGCTACCTCGAAACGGTAGGTGCTGCACAATGAACCCCGCCGGTGGCACGGCGGGCGAGGTACTTATGGGTGATGGTTCTCGAGGTTGGTCAAGAGATGTTACAGCCCCGCGATGGGGTAAATCAATTACCGAGAAGATCGCGTGGTGTACGTGGTTTCTCGAGAAAAACCCACGGGTGTATGACCTTTTTGAAAAGTTCGCTAATCAATGGCAGGCAGCGCGACCAGGGGGGCGCATTTCCGCCGATGCAATTTTGCAAAGGATTCGCTGGGAAACCACCGTCCGCGCTGTCGGTGACGTATTCGAGGTCAATAACAACGCCCGTGCCGTATTGGTGCGGCTGTATTGCACCACTGACCCCAGCGCCAAATTCGAGCAGCGTAAATGCTGGCTAGATGTGCTTAGCACACAAGAATGGCAGCAAATTCTCGCAGCGCACGAGCGTGGACAGGGCTATGCCCCGAAGGTCGCGCAGTGATGTTGCCCTCGAGTTCAGAAAAAGCCATCTTGGCTGGCGACCTCCTGCGCTGCGAGACTCGACGAAGCGTCGCGCACGAAAAGCCAAAGCCCGCTTTGACCCCGATGGTAAAGATGGTTTGTTTTATCGCCTGTCTCGAGTTCTTGCAGCCCCGAGGCTCTATGTCTTTCACGCTGCACACTTGGGTCTGTCCAAACAAGCCCAACATGCTGATGGCATTTATAATCCCACCACGCTCGAGGTTTGGCGAGAAGCAGTCAAGCTCAGGGTCGAGCCTCCATTTTTTGGACAATTCGAGCTTGACTGCCTCGGACTTTTACACTGCCACGTCATCGCCGATGCCGACGCTGTTCTTGAACTCGAGGGCGTATCACTTACCGACTGGCGAGGCTGGGCAGCCTATCTCGCCAAACCACACGACGCACGAGCGTCGCAGTCTTGGGCGGTCAGACTTGAAGCCGAGGGCGCTTACATCGAAGCCCAAAAACAAGCCAAGCGGCAGGGCAAACGACTACCCAAACGCTCGTTCTTCCAAGGCATACCCAAAGCGGTTTGACTACTTTATTTAAATATGTTCTCTATCTTTTCTCTCCCGCGTGTATAGCGAAGCCATTTTTGCTTTTTGCTTCCCCCAGGTACGACAAATCCAATGAAATTCAAACCCTCGAGCCTGATCTGGATGCGCCTCAGAAGCTCCCCTCTCTTAGCAGTGGTGCAGCCCCAAACTTTGCGCCTTTGGCTGGCAACCAAAGCAGGCTGCACCGGCAAGCCCAAAAGCCTCAACGACCTCGAGCCAGAACAGCTTCAAACCCTCCAAAAGTGGCTCGAGGTCACATCAAATGAAAGTCTTGAAGCGCAATTCCATGCGTTTCTGAAAGGATAAAATGGCAACCTACAACAACCTCGGTTTTACCAAGCAACTCAGGCGCAAAGTCACAAGCATTTCACTGCTTGTCCACATTCTCACTGTGCTTCTCAAAGTCTGGCTGACGGTACACTGGAAGTCCCTTCTCTGCGATGGTAAGCGCAAAAAGAACGACCAGTTCATTAAAAAATTTGCACGAAACCGTGAAAGACTACAGAATGAACTTGACCCACTCGAGTTCGAGAAAATAGACCTCACCCTAAACGCCTTTAGGCAAGCTCGAGATGAAGAAATCGCTGCACATCTCGAGCATCGAAAATCCATAGTTCTTGCGGTCAGGAGTGTTTTCCAAAAACACAAACCACGATCAATCGCGCAAATGCGGTATCAGCTACTACTCGCATACGAGCTGCTCGAGAATAGTTAAATCAGGAGGCTTTGACATGACCCCATACAAATTAGGAATCCAAGTCGGTGCAAGCGGTGGCACAACCTTTCGCAACTTCCTTGCTACTGCCACCTCTGGTATGAACGCGGCGGGGCAAGCTGGTCGGGTTGGAGCAGTTGGTGTCAATGCGCTTGGTGCAGCAGCCCAGAAGCAAACAGCCGCGATGCAGTTCATGGCTGCCCAGAATGCCAGAAGTGTCGTGGGTTTGGGCAACGTGGGCAATGCTGCCCATAAGACCGCCACCAACCTAGCTGGCATCGGACAAGCTGCTCAGAATGCCAGTCCAGCCCAAGCACAGCTTCAAGGAATGCTTAACCGAGTCAACAACCTCTTGGCACAAACCAATGCAATGACAGCCCAAACTTCGCAGCGCACAACTGGCTTGGCTGGTGCTTGGCAAGCCCTGAAAACTCGGTTACAAGGAGCAACACCTGCAACTTTAGCAACTGCTCAGGGTGTCTCGAGTCTCGGCAATGCTGCCAAACAAGGCGTGACAGGTGTGGCTGCCTTAAACCAATCAGCCAAGGGCGTGGCTGGCTTACAACAATTATTGCAGCAGGTCACTGCACTCAAAATCAAAGCGGCTGGTTTATCATCGGCTGGTCAACAGGGCGCTTCAGGTGTGGCTGCCTTGGGCAGTGCCGCACAGCAACAAGTCAACCCCATCAACAGTTTATTGGGGCGTATTCAAGCCTTGAAGCAACAAGCAGGACAGTTGCAACAACAAAACAACCGTGTCGGCTTGTCTTTCTCGAGTATCGGGCATGGGACACGAATAGCTGGCAGTTTTGTGAAAGGTCTGGGCATCGGTGGTGGACAAGCCATCCAGAACCTCACAGGCACGGTCGGTGGGCTGGCACAAATGACCATGCAGGGTGTTTTCTCACTCAGGATGTTGGCTGCCACGGCTGGCGCTGGGCTGCTTGGCAGTGCGATGGTACAGACCAACCGCAGCTTTGAACAACAACAGATTGGAATGGCTGCACTGATTAAATCCACTGTGGATTACCGAGACAGTACAGGTAAACTCATGGGCGATCAAGCAGCTTTTCAAGAGTCTCTAAAAGTGTCCTCAAGTCTTATTCGTCAATACGAAATGGATGCACTGAAAGGGGCTGGTACAACTGACGAGCGCATCATCGTGACCAATGCCACGGTTAAAACATTGATGGGTCAAGCGGGTGGCAGTTTGGTCACCATGCGGTCATTGGCGAATGAGGTGGTCACTACCAGCAAACTTGTGCCACAGCTTGCAGGTGATATAGGACAGGCGGCTCGAGATGCGTCGCTGATTCTATCGGGCAATGCAAACAGCGATACTTTGCTGTTTACTTTCCTTAGAGACCAACTCGGTGAAGCCAGTACCTTTAATAAACTGACTGCGCCTGAACGTCTTATCAAGTTCCGTGAAGCCATGCGGACAATGGCAACCCCTGCACTTATCAACGCGCAAGCAACCAGCTTTGACGGTTTGACCTCGAGCCTGAGTGATTTTGCTGCAAAAATGACCCGTACTTTGGGTCAACCGTTTTTTGGTCAGGTCAAGGCTGGGATGCAGTCACTTGTAAATTATCTTGTCACCAGCGACGGTAGTCCGACCAAGGCTGCAAAGCAGATAGAAACTCAAGTGACTCGAGTTGGCGCGGTTTTGGGCAATGTAACCAACAAAGTTGTTAATTTCCTTGTAACAGTCGGCTCTAAGGTCGTCGCAATTGGTTTGGGTGCTTACAACTTATTTCAGACGTACATCACACCAGCCATTGATGCGGTAGTACCTATTTTTCAAGGTTTTTTTAACACCTTGAAAACTGGTGTTTCATGGGTGACTGACAACATCGGTGGGATGTTCAGCTTGGTTAGTGACAATTCTGGAAAAGTCAATACCAATTTTCAAAAAGGCGCGGTTTTTCTCGCTCAACTCACGGCGAATGCAGCATCTTTTATTGGGCTTGGATTTGGCGCTGTGCTTGCGCCAATTGCCATTGGAGTGGCTGCAATTGGTACTGGAGTGATCGCAGTGTTAAAAACGGCTGTAGAAGGTTTCGGAATTTTGGCGACAGAAATCAACTCTCGAGGTTCTGGAATCACAGGCTTTATCAAACTGATGGGCGAACTTTGGGAGGGGGTGGGCGCAATTTTTAACAGCGTGATTGTGCAGCCAATCACCAGCTTCTTTAATGGCATGGTGACATGGGCAACCAAAGCCTTAGATGACACGTTTGAAGCGGTGCTGAAATTCGGGCGTAACACCATCGAAACCTCGAGGGGTATCCCTGTGATTGGTGGCGCTTTGGGTGGTGCAGCCGATTTGTCTGGAGCATCGGCAGCGATTGATGACCAACTTGCCCAAATTTCCCAACGGCGCAACGAACGCGAACGCCAAGCGGCTCTTGACCGCAGAGTAGCCGCCGCTGCCTCTGGTGTGGCGGTCAATGTCAATCAGACCATCACTGCTCCAAGTCCACAACTGGCAGCCGCAGCAGCTAACCGTGGGGTTGGGGTGGCTGTGGCAAAGAACATCCCTGGTGCTGGTAAGGTCGGCGCTCCAATCGTGCGACCTGCTGGGGCAAAGCCATGACCTTCAATCGAAACGCGGTGGGCTGATGCAAACTCAGCCTTGGCTACGCCAGCCCAAAGAAAGCACAAAGGCATACGATGCCTTCTTGACATACTTGTTCTTGTCCCCTTCTGAGCGGTCGCTGGTACTTGCTGCCCAAACCGACGGGGCAAAACCAAGGCAGAACAGTGGTAAGCCTTCGGGAAGCGACAAAACTTCGAGCAAAAAGTCAGCAAAAGCACGGCAGTATGAAACTTGGTCAGCCCAGCATAACTGGGTGGCTCGAGTCCAAGCCTATGACGACCACCTTGCTGCGATGGCATTCTTCCAACAAGAAGAAGCAGCGCGGGCGCTCAGTGTTAAACGTGCCGAAGCTCAAAAGCAATTTCTCGAGTCTGAGCGTCAATTGTCCGAAAAACTATTGGACAAAATAAGCCAAATGCTCGCCTTTCCATTGGCGGACAAGATGCTCGAGCGAATACACCCAAACGGAGAGCCACACGTCACCATTGTCAAAGCAGCAGGCTGGAACTTTGGAACAACCGCGAAAATGGCGCGGGTCTGGGACATCTTGGGCAGGGCGGCGCTGCGACTGCCCCAAGTGAACCAAGCCGACCTTGAGGACATTGCAGGCTTGGCGGTAGACCGCGTGTTGGATTCTGCCAAGACCACCCTGAAACCCGAGGACTTCGATGCGCTTTTAGATGAATTGGCGCGGAACAATCTCAAATGACCCCTACACAGGAGAACCCATGAGCAACACAACCAATCAACTTGTATCAGCCTCGGGCGTTGGTACATACCGCTTGTCTGACTGGCTTGACGCTGACAACGTATTTTCAAACCTTCTGCACTTCGAGAATTACTACCGAGGCGAACACCAAGCCAATGGATTGACTGCCTTGCAACTGAGCAGTCTCGAGTTCAAACGCTTCTGGCGACCAATCAACATCATCCCTGCGCTTATCAACGAGCCAATTGGGTATATCAAATCGGGAACATTTGCCATTGAGTGCAGTAACCCCGAGGTACAACGGTGGGCAGAGGCTTGGTACAAGAAACGCTTCGCCCCTGCCATCGGTAAAATCGTGCGTTTCTCATCGTGCTACAAGTATGCCTTTTGCTACCTTTGGGTTGATGACGAGGGCGCAAGCCGAGGTCTGAAGCTGCGGGTTGTCTCACCCATCGAAAACGGTAAGCGTCGAGCAAGGGCAGATTTTGGAACTGATGACGACACCGAGCTAACCGCGATTGTTCTCGAGTACGCGCACCCTGCCCTTGGCGGTAAGGTCGCCAAGCAAAAGCGCATGATCTTGTCGGCAGAGTCCATCACCGAAGAGGAAATGACGGCTGACCAAAGCTGGGTAGCTACTACCCCAACATCAATAGAAAACCCGTGGGGTGTCCTGCCTGTTACCGTCTGCGAGAATCCTGATGGGTCAGACTTGACCACAATCATCCCACTGCAAGACGATTTGAACGTCAACCAGTACGACCTTCGTGCTTCCCGTTCTTATCACGGCTTCCCAATGCTCACCAGTGACGACCCGATAGAGGGAACGGTTGGACCAGGCAAAATCATCTCGGGAACGAATATCAACCGACTCGAGCCAGCCGACCTCAGCCAGTTAATTGCCACTCAAGACAAGATTTATGACCAGATAGCGATGCTGACATCCTCGGTGACAATGGCACAACGCCCAGGTGCAAACATCTCAGGCGAAGCCATCAAGTGGCTGATGAGCAGCTTGATGGTTAAGTGCCAAGAGAAAGCCGATCAAGTGGCTGCCTGCGCTGCTGCCACCTTGACTGTTGCGGCGCGAATGATGGCAACCGATGACGGTCTTTATATGCTCGAGAACCCCACCAGCGCCGATAA
>JAAFJQ010000198.1 GCA_013298185.1 Deinococcales bacterium | reverse complement strand
TGAAGTCACTAAGGAATCTCGAGTTGCTTTAAGCCAACCTCGAGAATCGGGTCTGAGCCTTTGTTCAGGGCTTGGAGGTCGTCTTTTTGGGTGACATCAGGGCTGAGTTTTTCTTGTAAGGGTTGCTCGTTGGGGTACAAATGCCGAATCGCAGCTAAGCGCAATTCGCTACCCTCGAGCAGTTTTAGGGGCAAGGTGGCATAGACTGAACGCCCTGCACTGCCCTCTCCAATAAACTTGGTGTACGAGGCGCGTTGCCAAGCTAAGCACATCACTTCGGCGGCGCTGGCAGTGGCATTGTTGACCAAGACAACCACTTTGCCTTGGAAGTTTTGTGGGAATTCAAGACTGACTTTGTTGGGGTTGCTGACCGCTTCTAAGCTACCGTTTTTCAGCAGGTAGGTTAGGCTTCCAAGCCTCGAGCGCATTTTCAGGATTTCGCCTTGGTAAAAAGCACTTAAGGTCAAAAGTGTTTCGTCCAAATAACCACCTGTATTGAAACGCAAATCCAGCACCAAACGCTTTGCTCCACGATTTTGCAGGCTCGAGAGCAGGTTATGGACTTTTTGAGCTGTACCAATGGTTTTGAAACTTGGAATGCGAATATAGGCGGTGCTGTCCGTTAGCATCCGACCTTCTGGCGTTAGCAGCCCTGCCAATAAACCCGTAGCTGGAGTCACGGTCAGATCAAAAGCCTGCCCTGCTCGCTCGAGCTTTAAGACCACAGGGGTATCATCAGGGAAAACATTTTGTGCTAAACCCCAAGCCCTGCCTTCACGGGTGATGCTCAAGAGTTTATCACCGCGCTTGACACCCATATCAAAAGCACTCGAGCCTGTTAAAACACGGTAAACAATGTTCTCGCGCAATTCGATACCCAAGGCAAAACGGGTATCAAGGTTGGCATCACCAATTTGCTCGAGCCGAATCCGCTCAAGGTCTGGTTGGGCAATAAAACTCGAGGTTTTATCTAAACTTGGGGTCAAGCGTCTTAAGTCATCATACATTTTGCTGGCTGGGCAATTGGCATCTGAGCCGCAGCGTTCTTGCACGGCGTTATCCACTTGGTTCTTGAATTTTTTGAGGTCAAGCGTGTCCGCGTCAACATGGTATTGGCTGATGAATTCAAAGTACTGCTTGCCCAACTCAGAGGCAGGCGAAGCCAATGAGACACTTGAAAGCAGCAGGCACAACAGCAAGACCCGAATCATGATTGTTCTGTATTCTGACCTAAAAAGCCTTTGGACTCAAGAGGGTAAACTGCGTTGATGTCGTGGCTCGAAAATACCTGGACTTTATTGCGCTTGGGTGTGTCGTTGCTTGCCCGTCCGAGCCTGACTGTTCTGAACTCAGCTGCCAATCTCGAGATCAGTGCTGCTCAAGCCCTTGATTTGGCTCGAGCAGGGGATTTTCTTCAATTAGAAAAAGCTGCTTTTCAGATTCCAAAACAAGAACTTGAAGCTCGGGCTTTTTGGTTAAACATCTATAACGCCCTGACACTTCATGCCATGCACACCGCACAGATCAAAGAGACGGTTCTCGAGTCGGTTGGTTTTTACTCAAAGTTTGGGTACCAAATACAAGACTTTGTTTTTACCTTAAACGACATTGAGCATGGGGTTTTGCGCCACAACCAAGCGGTGCTGCTACAGCCGCCATTTGGTCTGCACGACCCTCGAATGGTGTTCGTGCTGCCGCTTGACCCAAGGATTCACTTTGCTTTGAATTGCGGCGCGGTGTCTTGCCCGCCAATTCGTGCCTATGACGGAGTACTTCTGGAACAGCAACTCGAGTTAGCCACAAGCAGTTACTTAGAAAATTGTCGTATTGAAGCTGACACGGTTTGGTTGCCGCGTTTATTTGCCTATTACCCTAAAGATTTTGCTTCGCCGCTCGAGTTTGCCCGAAAGTACCGTCCAGAACTACCAAACACAGCTAAAATCAAGTACTTGCCCTATGCTTGGCAGCGATAACTGTCACAAATTTGACATTTTGAAAGCTATGAATTTGTGTAGATTATTCGTTGTGAAAGCCATTCTCGAGGGTGCTTCGCATTCGACTTGTCATGTGGTCCATGACTTGGCAGCCGCTCATTTCTTGACTGACCCACGCACCAGCATCTTGATTGAACCATTTGTCGAACAAGAAAACACCATCACCAGTGCTGCCCAGCGGGTTGGCATCTCGAGCTTACGCATGTTCCGCGCCGTGCAACGCATGGAAAACTATGGTCTGATTCGGGTTTCCAAAGCCATGCCGCGCCGAGGACGACCACAAAAACACTATCGCGCCGTGGCAGACAGGTTCTTTGTGCCGTATGACATCATCGGCTCAGACACGCTCGAGGATTTTTTACTCGAGCAAGACGACCGTGTACGCCGCGTGCTGTTTCGTTGCTTAGCTGCCCATATGCAAGAAATTCTAGGCGATGAATCACGCCCCGGGCGAGTCATCCGCCGTCGGGCTGGCACACTCGAGCAACTGGGGCGAATCGAAGCCTATTCAGTCGCCAACCTCAAAGAAGCCAACCGAGAATCACCCACACCGCTCTTATCAAGCGAACACAGCTTAGGCTGGAGCGATTACGCCGCAATCACCTTGGATCGTGAATCTGCCCTCGAGTTACGCCGTGAACTCACGGTGTTGTTTGCCAAATACGCCAAGCCACACGGCAAACAACAATTTTTATTCCGCAGCGCCCTTGCCCCTGTGCGTGAGCCACTGGCAGATTTACTGGATAAACCCAAACGGTAATGCTTTTTGTTCCCGAAAAGCGAACTCGAGCATGAGTTGTGGCTCATCTCGAACTTTGTAGACTTTTTTCGTGACCACACCAACTCAGACCACTCGAGGTATACGAACCCCTACGACTCGAGGTATACCAACTCAGACCACTCGAGGTACACTACACACAATGACCCAAGAAACCCAAAGCGCACCCAGTTGGCGCTCCCAAGTCATCCGCGTGGCGAAAAGCCTGTTGCAGCCGCTTTATGCGCTTTATCAGCAGCGCCTCGAGACGGTGGTCAAAAACCATGCCATGCCCAAACACATTGGTTTAATTTTAGATGGCAATCGGCGTTTTGCCAAAGCGCTTGGCTTGGACGGTAAGGCTGGCTATGAATTTGGTGTGGACAAAGCCCACGAAGTGCTGGGTTGGTGCTTAGAACTTGGTATTCCCGCCGCAACCATTTGGGTTTTAAGCACCGATAATTTCACCAAACGCGGTCAGGATGAAGTCCAGCACCTGATGCACCTTTTTGAACGCGAAGCCCGTAACCTTGCCAAAGACCCTCGGATTCATGGCAATCGGGTTCGGGTGCGAGCCATTGGACGCCACGACCTTTTCCCCGAAGATGTGCTTGCCAGCCTGCGCGACCTCGAAGCAGCCACAGCCCATTATGATGGCATGGCACTGAACATTGCCGTGGGTTACGGCGGACGCGAAGAGATTGTGGATGCGGTCAAAAAACTCCTGATTTCGCACAAAGACCAAACCCCTGAAAGCATCGCCGCGACCCTCGAGCCTGAAGAAATCGGGCAGCACCTGTACACCGCCGATTTGCCCGACCCTGATTTTATTATTCGCACCAGTGGCGAGATTCGCCTCGGTGGTTTTATGCTTTGGCAGAGCGCGTATTCCGAATATTATTTTTGTGAAGCCAACTGGCCCGATTTTCGCCGCATTGATTTTTTGAGGGCGCTCAGAGCTTATCAAGCCAGAGATATGCGCTTAGGCAAGTAACTTCGCAATGGCTGGAACAAACAAGTACAACCCCACCAATAAACTGATGCCACTCGAGAACAGCACTGCGCCAGCCGCGAGATCTTTTGCTACTTTTGCCAAAGGATGATAAGTTGGTGAAACCAAATCCACCACGGCTTCAATGGCGCTATTCAACAACTCTAGGCTCATGACGAGTGAGCAGCAAAGCAGCACCGGAATCAGGTTGACCTCGAGCAGAAGTGCCAGAAAAACAGCCAAGCTCGAGATACCAACCTCGAGCCTGAAGTTGCGCTCGGTGCGCCAAGCGTAAGCAATACCCGAGGTGGCGTATAAAAAATTTTTGTAGTAATCACGCTTCGGGGCATGACGTGGTGGGTCATCACCTCCCCGACGTGGTGGGTCATCACTTCTTTGACGTGGTGGGGTATTGAAGCTTGACACGAGCCTCATTGTGACACACAGAGATGAATCTAAAATCACAGATTAGCTAAATTCAACATGGTTCTTGCCAAAACCTCGACCCCTCGAGCCATGTCTTCTGGAGTAGCATACTCATCTGGGCGATGCGAAACACCACCTCGGCAGGGAATAAAAATCATTGCCATAGGACTGATTCTTGCCATAAAAAGCGAATCATGGTACGCCCTAGAAACCATTTCTAAACTCGAGAAATTCAAATCCTGCACAGCTTGGCGAATGGCTTCAAGGATTTTTGGATCAGACTGAGCGGGTGGGTCGGCGTTCATCATTTCAATACGGTACTCAATCTGGCGGCGCTGACAAACTGTTTTTATCGTCTCAAGGACATGCTGCACGGCTTGGTCACGGCGCAAACCATCGGTATCACGAATATCGATCCCAAGTTTGGCTTGACTTGGAATACTGTTGATCGCAGCTGGATGAATCTCCAAAATTCCAGTTGTACCAACCGTGTCCATCGCCCCAGATTGCAACGCCGCCGCTTCAACCGACAAGGCAATCTCGGCAGCAGCAAGAAGCGCATCGCGCCTTCCCAGCATCAACCTAGCGCCCGCATGACCACCTTCGCCCGTCAGATGCACAAAAAAACTAGCAGGTGCAGCAATCGCATTGACCACACCAATCTGCAAGCCTTGCTGCTCGAGCAGCGGTGCTTGTTCGATGTGCAGTTCAACAAATGCCGCATAGTAATCCTTGGGTAAACGCACCGACTCGAGCGGCGCGGTGTAACCAACAGCTTTTCGAGCAGTCTCGAGGTCAACACCATTTGCATCTTTCAGAGCGCGAACTTTCTCGAGTTCAATCGCGCCACTCATCACCCTCGAGCCAAGGCAACCCAAACCAAAACGAGTCGGTTCTTCTGCCGTGAACATCAGCACCTCGAGACTACGCGCATGGCTTAGACCACTGCGTTTGATGGCTCGCAATGCCTCCAGACCGCCAAGCACACCAACCGTACCATCGTACATTCCCGAAAAAGGAATCGCATCATTATGCGAACCAGTACCAACCGCAGGCAGGTCTGGCTGGCTACCGACAAGGCGAATAAAGGTATTGCCAAGTGCATCCTCACGGTAAAGAAAACCCGCCTCGAGTGCAAGGCTCTTTAGCCAAGCTCGAGCTTTCATGTCCTGCTCTGTCCACAACACCCGAGTCACAGCAGGGGATGGGGCATCGGAAAACAAAGAAAGTTGCTCGAGTTCACGGCTGAGTTGCTCTATATCAATGCGGGGATTCATGAAAGGCATTGTTTCAGGGTGATTCCAATAAATCAAGCTCGAGCTTTGAGTTTAAGCAGGCGCAGGGTTCTCGAGGGGCGTGGTGCTTTGCTGAGGGTCTGGGGTGGCTTTGGCGCGTTCAATACCAACCCATGCCATCAGAGCAATAACCACATGAATTGGTTCGACCTGCATGACCGAGAACCAGAAGATATAGTAAATTTGTATCGCAATTAATGCCATACTGAGAGCTTGTTGCTCAAAAGTTTTTTGATAAGGCTTAAGTCTGAAATAAGCAAAAATCGGATAAATATAAAAAATCATCCACAAAATTGCACCTATTAAACCAATTGAAAAGGCTTTGTCTAAAAAAAAGTTGTGGGCGCGATCTAGGGTAAGCTGAACAGGCTTAATTTCGCCGTTTTTATATGTAATTAAATACATTTTTTGTCGTCTTAGGGAATTTTTATCACTTAAGGGAGTAATTTTTTTAATATTTTCACTTGATTGCCAACTATATTCTCTTTCATAGAAACGCATCAGAGTTTCTATGGGTAGCTGGTCAGCTATTAGTAGCTTGAGATTTCCAGTTCCTCCACCCCAAAAGGGAAATCCCCAGCTTTTTGGTAAAAGCTCTATTGAAAATCTCCAAATTTCTAATCTAGTTAATAGTGTTTGTGAGCTTGATAAGTCTCTATTTAAAGTAGGATTCGCTGGTAATATATTTCCAGAAAAATTAATTAAAATTATGCAAAATACCAAAAGAATTACTCTTTTTGGAAAACATAAATTAGTAAAAGTCCAGATGGCAAGTACAATACTCAATGCAATAAGAGAAGAACGATTTTGTGTTAGGTTTAAGCCAAAACAAATAATTAAAGAAAAAACACAAGATAAAAAAGAATAAATACGTACCTTACTTTCTGACATAAAAATTGCGAGTATGACTAATGGAATAAGTAAACCCGCCGTATATCCAGCATGACCAGTAAGTCCCATTGTTGAATCAAATCGAAAATAAATTTTAGTAATTATTAAATCTAATGGAACCCAAGTATATTGGTGAATAATGAAAATACTCTGAATCATTCCAGCAAAAATAAGTATAAAAATTATACTTATTCTAAAATTTTTATTTGATATATTAATACAATAATAAGAAAACAATAAAAAAAAAGCCAAAAGAATTTGATAAATTATACCTTCGAGTCTATCATCAACACCTAAAATTGTATATATTTTTTCATCCTCAAGAGGATTTAAAAATTGAATACCAGATAAGAAAACATTAATAATAAAAAAAAATATTATTTTTTTTTCAATTAAAATTGCCTTAAAGGCTAAAATAGTAATAAAAAATGATAAAAAAAGTAAAAAAATTCTTGGCAAGCTCCATGAAATCAATGGATCAATAATTGGAAAATATAAATTTGGATAAATAAATATAAATACAATAAAAAATCCTAGAAAAGCAGACTTAGTTCCCGTAAGTTCTTTAGTCATAATTACCTTTTTTTATAGTTTTATTATAGTAAAAGCTTGTCTCACTAGAACTATAGTGAGACAAGCACCGCAATGTGTAGGCTACCTTGGAATACCACCATTTAATGAAGATACGGAATTAGCAGAAAGACCTCCAGTAACAGAAACCTCAAACCCTGAATTGACCACAGTAATGGAGCAACCACCGCCTGTTTCCACTACAGCCGCCGGCGCTCCTGTCCAACCATAACGAAAGACTATTCCAGAAACAGTAATTGTCGTAATTGGTGTAGTAACAAGACATCTTGCTTGCACAGCATTAGCAATATCTATAGGGTCTAAATTAGAATTTTCACTACGAATAGCTTCAACGGCTTTATACACATTTCCCGAATGGCTTTGAACAGCACGCTTGTTAGCAGCTATTCGAGCGCCTAGCAATTGTGGAATTAAGACTGCCGCTAGTATACCAATGATTGCAATTACGATAAGCAGTTCAATTAATGTGAAACCCCTTGTCTGAATATGCACTTATACCTCCGCTCAAGTTTCTTACCCCTAGCAGCAGCGGTATTCAATTTTATCTAGGTTGTAAGAATCCTTTTCTTAAGCTTGTGATTAGGGATTCATATGGCAAAACTAGCTCGAGCATAATACCCGAGCTAGTTTTGCATTTTACCAGACTATTATCTAGGTTGTTGACCATTAAGCGAGCTGACACTATCCGCAGAAGCTCCACCAGTAACAACAACATTGAAGTCGCTACCGTTAGCAGAAACTGTGCAAGCGCCACCTGTTTCAAGAACTGGGGCTGGCACAGCACTCC
>JAAFJQ010000197.1 GCA_013298185.1 Deinococcales bacterium | reverse complement strand
AGGCAGCGTGCCACTCGAGGCGTGTCTTAAAATTGCTAAGACCACACCAAGCCCATGGCTGATTGTCGAGCAGGATTACAGTCCAGAGCCAATGCAGAGTGCTGCCAAAAATTTTTCTTGGCTACAGGCGTTTAATTCTCAGTAAGCTCACGCAAAAAACGCACACTTTGGCGCACACCATCTGCGCCATCGTTGATTTCCAAATTGATTGTGCCTGTAAAACCTCGTAGCCAATCGCGTAAATCTGCCCACGGCACACCGTTCACGCTGCCAAGCGTATGGTGATGGTCGCCTGTGCCATCGTTGTCTTGGAGGTGCAAATGAATCGTGTTGCTTAAGCCATGCACGTACTCGAGTAACCGCGCTCTGCCCTGCTCGAGTCCACCTGTGCCTGTGCCATCTTTGACCTCGGTGGTGCAACCTTCAACCAAAGCATGTCCAACATCAATGCAGTTACCCCAGCCAATGCCTTTGGTGATGCTCTCGAGTTCGGTTGCGCCACGCAGCAAATCGTAACCATCGAGCGCCAGATTCTCGAGGGCTATTGGTACAAGCGGCGTAATTTCAGATAAGCTCTGCTCGAGTTTGGCTTTGGCATACGGAATCAGCAACTCGTGGCGCATGGGGATAAGTCCACTGTGCAGCACCGCGCAGCTTGCGCTAATTTCGGCGGCGTACTCCAGACCTCGGTTGGTGCGAGCCACGCTGTTTTCGCGCACACCTGGAAAAAGCGAAGCAAGGTTCAAATCCACATAACTCAGGTGCAGCGTCACGCCAACGCCAGTGTTGCGGGTCAGTTCTTGTATGGTTTTCGCATCTTGCAAGGCTGGTAGAATTTCGTAAGCATCGAACGAGAGTTCAATAAACTCCAGCTCGAGTTCAACTGCCAACTTAAACGCCTCATTCAAATCAAGAATTCTGGCATTGAGTGGCGTATAACCAAGTCGCATTACCTGACCGCCAGCGCCCGACGCTGGGCTTCATCAAGGGCGGCTTTGACATCTGTACCACCTTTGAGGATGCGCTCGAGGGCTTCCTCGAGAATCACTTTTTGCGCCGCGTACTGCGGGGTGCGAGGACGCGGGATGGCTTCATCAAACTGCTCGAATGCCACTTTGCGGTATGGGTTTTCTTTGTACCAGTCATTCAAAAGTGGCAGCACACTGCGGCGCACTGGCACGTAATAACCGGCTTTGGTCCAACGCACAAGGTTCTCGGGTTTCATCAAGAACTGCCAGAATGCCCAAGCTCCAGCTCGTTCCTCGGGGCTGGCATCCTTTAAGACCACCAATTGCGCCCCACCAAATGGCACAATCCGCTTATTGACAATTGGCATTGGGGCAGCACCAAGTTCAAATGCCACGCTGTAGGGCAGAATATCGGGCCAATTGGCGATGCTGGCAATTGCCATGTGTGCCTTGGTTCGCACAAAATCCAATATTGCAAATTGAGCTTCGCCTAGGCTGCGCGGAATCGCAGCGCCTTGCTTGACCAAATCCTGTAAGAACTGGGCTGCCTCGAGAACTTCTTTGCTGTTGAAATTGGCTTGACCGTTTGGTTGCACCACATTACCGCCTCGGGTCAGTACCATCTGCTCAAATTGCCATGAGTCAGCCACAGCAATAAAACCCTTGCCTGTGCGGTTGGTCAGGGTTTTGGTCAGGGTCGCAAATTCTGCCCAAGTGTTCGGTGGGCGTAAGCCTCGAGATTTTAAGAGCGAGGCGTTGTAAAAAAGCACGGGGGTACTCGAGTTCCACGGCAGACCAAATCGCTTGCCTTCGTAAATGCCGTAATTCCAGACAGCAGGGAAGAAATCTTTTTCCACGGCTGGCTCGAGATTTTTCTCAAAACCAGCAAGGTCAGCCAGCACGCCATCCTCGGCGAGTTTCGGGAAAAAACCAATCTCGGCTTGGTAGATGGTGGGTGCGGTGTTGGCGCGAAGCGCAGCCACCAATTTGGTGGCGCTTTGGGTGTACGAGCCAACTTCTTGGGCATCCACCGTGTACTGGTTTTGGCTGGCGTTAAATTCGGACGCAAAGGCATCCACGGTTTTATCCGCCCCTGCCATTGAATGCCAAAAAACCACTTTGGTTGGGTTGCGTTGGGCTTGTGCCACCAGTAAAGCCGAAGTTAGGACTGCTGCTGAAATCAAAAGCGCTTTCATGGGTTGCCTCCTAGGGGATGATGCTAAGAGTCTACCGTGAAGAGAACGTCAGGGGAAGATGAAAGGCTGGTTTATCTTGAAAAAGCACCCACCAATATCTTGGCAGCTTGGATGATTTCTTCTGGCTCGAGTGCACCATATCCCAAAACCAAACCGTGATGCTTGGCTTGTAGTGCATACTGACCAACAGTACTGACCACCAAACCTTGTTTAGCGCAACGTGCCACGATGTTCTCGAGTGGTACGTGGGGCTGACATTCCAAAAAAATGTTAATCCCCGCCTCGAGTCCGCGCACTTTGGCAAGTTTGGCAATTGGCTCGAGGGCATGAACCAAGGTGCTGCGTTTATGGGCATACATTCGCCGCATTTTGGCAATGTGCCGCTCGAGCGCACCGGTTTCAATAAAATGCGTCATTGCCAGTTGGCTCGGTTGATTGGTTTGATAATCAGCAAGGGTTTTGTATTGGCATAAACGCTGACGCAAAGCAGGTGTGCTGATGATATAACCAAGCCGCAAAGCTGGGGTTAAAACCTTGGAGAACGTGCCAATGTACGCCACCCGCCCCGAGTGGTCTAAACTCGCCAAAGGTGGAAGCGGCGGCACATCGAAACGAAATTCGCTGTCGTAATCATCCTCGAGAATCAGTGCATCGTTTTGCTTAGCCCACTCGAGCAGCGCCAAACGCCGCGCCAACGACAAGCGCCCACCCAAGGGAAACTGATGCGAAGGTGTGACATAGACCAGCACAGGCGCGTTCTTGCCTGTGGGCAACTGATCCACCAACAAGCCATCTTGGTCTACTGGAATCGGTAGAATCTTGGCTTGGTGACTCAGGAACACCTGCCGTGCCAAGGGAAAACCCGGATCTTCAAATGCCACGCTCGAGCCAGTTTGCAGTGTGGCTTGGCAAATCAGGTGCAGGGCTTGGATGGTGCCGTTGCAAATCAGCATGTCCTCGGGTTGACTGTTCAGTCCTCGAGCGCGCTGTAAGTACGCCCCGATGGCTTGGCGCAGGCTTGGTTCGCCCAAGGCATTTTGGTAATCGTCGGGCGGAGCAGCTTGCACGGCTTGCAGCCAGCTTTTACGCCATGACAAAAGCGGAAAATGATTGGTGGCAATTTGGCACACCCGAAACTCGAGGCTCTGTACGGGCGGAGCAACCAATAAATGGGCGGCTGGCAACAACCAACGCGCTGTCTCGAGGTGCGTGACTGCTTGGGCTTGCATGTTTTGGGCATAGACAAATGTTCCCGAGCCGCGTTTGGTTTCTAAATACCCTTCGGCAAGCAACTGCTCGAGCGCGGCAATCACGGTGTTTCGATTGACCTTTAAGGTATTGGCTAACACCCGAGACGAGGGTAAACGCATCCCATGCCCAAGCTGCCCATCCAAAATGGCTTGACGAAACCCATGCACCAATTGCCGCTCAAGGGAGATACCATTGTTGCGTTCTAAATGCGGAAGAAAATCGCTGCTGGCAGGTCGAGAGGGTTTCATAAAGTGGTCTGATGATTTTAACAGATTGTGGTGCTTATGTTTATGCCACTTTTGGCATATCATCCACAACCATGACCTCCACCAGTCTCGAGCCAGCCATTCAAGTCAGCCAAACACCGTACCAAACCCGTTCAGTGCGATTCTTAGAAATTTGGGATTGGATGGGTTGGCGCATCAAGGTCTACGGCTTAAACAATCCAAGTCCAGCCCTGATCGAAGCCACCAAAATCAAAGCTCGAGAACGCCTGCCAATCCCTGCGGTCAATGGTGAACGTTACGGCGTGGGCTACATGATTGTTCACGCTGGCGCAGTTGGCGATTATGGTTTTATCAATTGGTGGTGCTTAGAAGACATTGTCCAGCATCACATGTACGGCGCTCGCAAAGGGCAGCCATTGCAATATCGTTACCCTGAAGGTGCGGGTTATTGCGTCTGGGAGCTGGCAGTTTGCTGGTTTGAACGTCAGGCTTGGGTAGAAACAGTGCTGAAAGAAGCCAAAGCCACCGATTTTAGCGCGTACCTCGAGCGTAGAATGAACGAGGATGTTTAAGCCCCGCCGCGCTGCGCCAACCGACCTTGAAGCCTTGGTTGAACTTTGTGCTGAACATGCGGCATTTGAAGAAGCCAAATACGAAAAAACAGGTAAACTCGAGGCGCTAAAGACCGCGATTTTTTCGGCTTCACCACGCTTATACGTTTGGGTGATCGAAGACGCAGGGCAATTGGTGGGCTTTGCATCGCTGACCTTGGATTACTCGACTTGGGATGCCGCCGAATTTGCCCATTTGGATTGCTTGTACTTGAAAACCGAGTACCGCGCCAAAGGCTTGGGTCAGGCACTTTTTTCTGCTGCCCTCGAGTTTGCGCGGCAGCGTGGTTGTATCAATTTGCAATGGCAAACACCGACTTGGAACAAAGCCGCAATTGGCTTTTACAACCGCCAAGGCGCAGGCAGCAAAAGCAAACAGCGTTTTGTCTTGCCAATAGAAACTCGAGAAAAAACAACATAGACCCAAGCTAAGAAAATACAAATCAGTCAAATAATCAACTGAAAAATGCTATAATTCTCAGCATGAAACGGCTGTCAATAGAATGGATTGAAGAAGACGATGACGGCTTAGACCCACATTGGCTTGAGTTGCCAATTGCCGAACGGGTCAAACGAATTGGCGAACTTCACGAACAGGGGCTTCGGTTGCTGGACGCTTGGCGCGGAACAACCACATCGCGCCATGTAGACCGCAGCATCAACCGTTTTGTACCACTCGAGCCAGTGTGAGATGTTCAGCCAAGATTTCCAAGAATTTCTCGAGCTTCTAACCAAGCACGGTGCGGATTTTATGGTGATTGGCGGCTATGCCTACAGCTTGAACGTGGATTTTCGTTACACCAAAGACCTTGATATTTGGGTGCGTCCAACCAAAGAAAACCTTGAATGCGTCAACAACGCCACCGAGCAGTTTATAGGAACGCGGTTTGACCCGAATGAAATTTTAAGACTGCTACAAACATCACGCTTAGGGTTCAGGCTTTGCGGCATTGAACCCAACATCATCGAGATTTTATTGAGGGTCAAAGGCGTTGAATTCGATGCAGCATTTGCTCGATCCATCAAAGCCCCAATGGGCAACATCGAAGTGCATATTATTCACCCGTATGATCAAATTCAGAATAAACGCGCTGCTGGAAGCCCCAAAGACTTGCTGGATGCCGAAAACTTAGTTAAGCGATATGGCGAACCAAAGTAAATCCATTCTTTGTCATAATTCTTTCTGATACCCTAAACCCAATGAACAAAAATCTTCATGTGGTCATCACAGGAGCTTCAAGCGGCATTGGCGAAACCACAGCTCGAGCCTTTGTGGCAGCAGGGCATCGGGTGGTCTTGGCAGCCCGCCGCAGCGAACTGCTCGAGCCACTTGCCAAAGAACTTGACCCAACAGGTACTCGGGTGCTGGTTGTGCCGTGCGATGTGCGTCAGCCTAGTCAACTCGAGGCGCTGATTCAAACGGCAAAGGGCAAATTTGGCGCGGTGCAAGTCTTGATCAACAACGCTGGGGTCGGCACAGATGAAAACGCTTGGTGGGATGCGCCTGTGGATACCATAGACCGAGTCCTCGAGACGAATTTAACCGCACCGATGTACTTATCGCGTTTGGTGCTGCCCGAAATGCTGGCTGCTAAGCACGGTCATATCATCAACATCGGCAGTGTGGCTGGTCAGATTGCCGTCTCGAGTTTGTACAGTGCCAGCAAATTTGCATTGCGCGGTTTTAGCTTGTCTTTAAGGCGCGAATTATCTGGAACGGGTGTGCATGTCAGCTTGGTTTCACCGGGCTATATTCGCACGCCCATGACCCAAGAAGCCCAAGGTCGGGGTTTCCCAATGGCAAAACCTGAATTGGTGGCTGAGGCTATGCTGGGTTTACTCGAGCGCCCTCGAGCCGAAGTGATTGTACCGTGGTGGTACGGAATGCTGATTGGTTTAGAAAGGTTATTGCCTGCCTTGGGCGACACCATTGTCAAACAACGAACATAACCTCATCCTTTGGTGGGATGACAATTCATGGCTGAAAACGCCACAATGACACCATGAAATTAGGAATGGTTTTGATTATCGCTGGTGTTCTGTTATTTGTGGCAACCTTGCCAAGTTCGACGTGGTTATCTCGAGGGCAGCGCTCTGAAACCCGAACAGGGACGGTCATTAATGATGTTCTTGTTTCTGGCACAAAAAGCAGCCAATCAAAATACGAACTGGCTGAGATCAACACGCTTGTCCTCGAGACATTTTCTGGTGACATCGAAGTTGAAGTCAGCAACACCATGAGTACCTTGGGTGAATTTGAAATCAAAGAACAAGCCGATGATAAACGCGGGGTATTGCAAAAAACCCCGATCCTCGAGCGGCAAGGCAATGTCTTAAGTCTTAAAGCGGCTCAGCCGAGTAATTGCGACAATTGCAGTGTCAGTTATCGGGTTTTGCTTGGTAAAGCCATGCGTTTAGAGCTGCGTAATCAAAATGGGGATGTGGTTGTCAATGGTTTAAGCAACAGTGTCAAAGCCAACAGCTTAAACGGTAACATCACCATTGCACAAACAGGCAAAACCATCCTTGATTTAACCGCCGACAACGGTGACATCAGCGTCGAGAATGCAGCATTGGTAGCCAACAGCCAAAATAAAATTCATAACGAAAATGGCAGCATCACCTTAAGTCAACTTCAGAACAACACAGGGATTGGTTTTCGTGGTGAAGTCGTCAATGGCGACTTGAACCTTAACGTCGAAGGCTTAAATGTTGGTCAGCGCCAAGACAATCAGTTCCGCGCCAGCTTCAATGGTGATAATCCCGCGCAACTCGAGCTGTACACACAAAATGGTGATATCACCCTCGAGTGAAGAAATCACCAAGAACTCGAATTCCGAATTTGCCAATTTTTTGCTATACTTGCCGGTTGATTGCCCTGATGTAACCGCACCGTGAAGGGCATCCGCGCTCTAAAAAAGTATTCACTAAAAGCCGAGTTGCATCTCGAGCCGCGATCAGCACCCATACGATTGCAGAATTGTACTCAGTGCTGACGGGGCGACATTTGATACCACCCAAAGACGTTCAAAAAATGCTGGATGGCAACCTGCAAAATGTCGAAAAAATTATCCTCGAGCCAAGTGATTATCAAAGGAGCATGGAGCGTTTAATTGGCTTAGGGATTCAAGGTGGGGCAATTTTTGACACGCTGATTGCAACCAGCGCCTTAAAAGTCGGAGCGAAGAAGTTATACACCCTGAACTTGAAGCATTTTGTTCGCTTAGGCGAAGATGTAGCAGCTATCAGCCTCGAGCCATAAGCCCAATCAGTACAAGCTCGAGCCTAAGCGAACGAGACTTTAAGGCAGCAACTCGAAATACTCGAGACCACGCGGCTTCATCGGCAAAAAATGCCGTTTGTCAAACGTAAAAATCCGCCGATTCTGTAAACGCTCAGCGATTGCCATGATGCTTGAGTCCACCAGTCCCAATTCCAAATCGTGGTACTGCTCTTGAATCTCGAGCGCTCGAGTGTAATCAGCAG
>JAAFJQ010000196.1 GCA_013298185.1 Deinococcales bacterium | reverse complement strand
CCAAAGCTCAAATAATTTTTGTCGTTCGGCTGACAGCCAAGCATTAAACTCGGGGCTGTCTTCGGTGGCAAAATTGGTGAGCAAAGCGCCTTTATAAAGACTCAGCGCTTCTGCCCAAGCCGAAGCCGCCACCGCCTGACGAAACAACAGCACATCGGTTTGCACCGACCAACGCAAATGCTCGGACGATAATTCAAGTTCTTCAAGTCCCTCAAGCGTTTTGGTACGTCCAATCAAATGCCGTAAATTCTTCCGAGCGCTTTGAGAATCGGTATTTGCCCAGAACAAATATGCCAAGTCTTCTCGAGACACCCAATCTGATTTCAATGCCAAATATGCTAACAGACGATACCGTTTATCATCGGTGAACATCCAAACCAGATTGTTTTTTTCCAGTCGGGCTGAACCAAATAACTGAACTTTCACGACTGACATGAAAGATTTTAACTTGTTTTTGCAGTGCTGATGTCCTAGAGAAAAAGCAACGAACGAAACACAACGATATAAAAAACCGTCAGGTACAGCCTACCGTACCCTACATATAGCTCATAGCTCATAGCGCACAGCCTTCTTTGCCGGGTACTCGAGGTCTGGAAAACTCCCGCCACGTCCAAAAAACACATGCCACGCCATAGATTTGAGCGGCTGATGCTTTAAGCACCAAAAGCCAAGCTCGAGCAGATGCGGTTGTTTGACACTAGCCAGTAAGCGCCGCATCCATAACCTCGAGGTGAAACGGGTTCGCCATGCCGAGGCGTTGTAAGCACTTAAGGCACTTGAGTCTCCACCCAAGTACTGCTCGAGCATCTGGGCTGCAAACTGGGCTAAACGCATGGCTGGGTCTAAACCACCAGCTGTCAGCGGTGAAACTGCACCTGCTGCGTCGCCAAGCAGTAAACCCCTTGGCTGAATGATGCGCTTTAAGACGCCTCCGACGGGGATTTTGCCTCCGCGCCGCTCGAGCAGGGTTGCTTTGGAAAAATCAAATTGCTGACTGACCCGTTGGCGAAACACCTCGAGGGCATGAGCTGGCTTAAACTGCTTGGCATAACCACCTGTGCCAAGGTGAACATGTTCGCCATCATGCACCACCCAAGCGATGTAACCCGGGGCTAGGTTCGGCTCGAGATAGACGTCAAAACAGGGTTGACCGTTCAATGGAACATTGGTTAGGACATCCTCAACACCAACAATAAATTCGGTGTTCAGATCAAGCCCTAAATCCTTTGCCACACTCGAGACTGCACCATCTGCCCCAACCAAGAACCGAGTCTGAACTGCGATTGCCGCACCGCCCTGCTCGAGGTGCAATACATTGCCAAACGTGGATTTACTCGAGCCGAGGTAATGGGTGTTGCCTGAAAAAACCGCGCCTAAGTTCTGGCACTGCTCGAGCAGATGCTGGTACAACGCACCCATGCGACCAACCCGAAACTCATCGAATGGGCTGTGAAGCGCCAATTGTTGCCCTGCTGGCGAATGTAGCCGCACATCGCGCACCACACCACCAAGGCAATGGGCGGGCAAATCAAAATCCTCTAAGGTTTTACGAACAAAAATACCTGTGGTGTGAATTTGCTGACTCAGGTCTGACTTGCGGTCAACCAATAAAACACTGAACCCACGCTGGCTGAGTTGTTTACACAGCTCTAAACCTGCTAAACCAGCCCCAATAATAGCCACATCAAAAGATTCCATGCTTTTAGGCTAAGACAGCTTCAATGAGACGCGACTCATGAAAAATTGCCTATAAAAAAGCGCCCCAGTTAAGGAGCGCTTTTTTCATGGTGCCGAAGACGGGACTTGAACCCGTACACCCTTGCGGGCGCTAGCCCCTCAAGCTAGTGCGTCTACCAATTCCGCCACCTCGGCGAGGGCGGCACAGAATATACAAATGCGAGGCGGGTTTGTCAAGGCGTGCTAAGATACTTTATTGTGAAACCACGCATTGGGATAACCGTCAGCAGCTCTAAGGACTCGAGTTTGCAACGCGCTTGGAGTGGAACGGCACTGGCGTACTCAGCGGCGCTCGAGCAAGCTGGGGCGCTGCCAATCATGTTGCCAAGCATCTTAGGAACAGCCAAAGACCAACTCGAGGCATTATCTGGTATTTTGTTTTCGGGTGGGGTTGACCCAGACCCAGAAATTTGGGGCGCGGATCATGAATCTGGACTTGGCGAAGTGGATGCTTTGCGGGATGCTTTTGAACTCGAGTTATACGCTGCTGCTCGAGAAACCAAGAAACCAATGATGGGTATTTGCCGTGGTTTTCAATTGCTCAATGTCGCCGAGGGCGGCACGTTGCATCAGCACATTCCCAATGCCCATGGTTTGTGGGCAGATCATCGCCAAACAGCAATTCCGCCTGTGCTTGGACATCGGGTGCGGGTGGTTGGTGGTACACGACTCTCGAGCGCTCATGGTGTGGAAACATTGCGGGTCAATTCGTATCATCACATGGGCATCAAAGATGTTGCACCGGGCTTATCGGTTTCGGCGTATGCCCCTGATGGACTGGTCGAAGCCATCGAAGGCGAACTTATGTTAGCCGTGCAGTGGCATCCAGAACTTTTGTTTGAAGCTCACCCTGAACACCTCGCGCCATTCAAAGCCTTTATGGGCATGGTACAAACTGCTGTTAGCCTATGAAACCAGAATTCTCGAGAAGTTGGACGGATGCCTTTGGAACAGCCCTGATTCACCTTGAGGGACGCACAGGTGAGCAAACCATACTGCTGCTTTGTCCGCTCGAGCATGGGCAACAAGTCTTGGATTCACTCGAGACACGGCCATCCTTTAAGGGACGAATCACCTTAGCTGTGTTTGAAAAACTGCACACATCCCCAGTTCAAGCTGTGCTGCGCTTCCTCGAGCCTAAAATAGTGCTTGCTCTGGATGCTGAAACACTGACCTCGAGCGGCGATGCTCTGCATATTGAACTAGAAAAACACCAGACCAGCACGGGACTCGAGTACCTACACGGCGGGGATTTCCCAGCTTGGAAATCTGAGCTGAAAACAGGCGCTCATGGCTCGAGTGTATTGGCGAGCATAGCCGCGCAACATGCCAAAGTGCTGGCTTGTCACCCAAATGATTTGCTCGCAATTCTCGAGCAGGGTATTTAAGTATCTCACGCTTTCATTTTAGAATTTTCAAAAAGCGGCAATTCTTTCATTACAGCGTGAGATACGCTGACCTTACTCCTTTTAGTCGGAAATGTTTTAGCGTTTTTTGCTAAAACATTTCAGGGAGTTTTTAAGTACCCGCGCTTTGGTAATGCCTTAACCCAAATTTCCAGAATTGCAAAGCCAAGAAAAACATCACACAACCCGCCACGGGTGCAAGAAAAGGCATCAAGGCAGGAAATCCAAACGGGTCTGGTTTACCCAAGAAAAACAAAGCAGGGTAGTAATTGAGCAACGCCGCAGGGAATAAAAATGTGAATATGGTTCGTAACCAATCGGCGTAAACATTCATCGGATACGACATCATATCCTTGCCGCCATAGGTGAATAAATTCATCGCATCGGTGCTATCCACCGTAAAAATCGTGATGGTTGCCCCAATTAAAAACAGCGCCCCAAAATAAAACTCCATGCCCAAAACCACCAAAGGCAAGTACAGTATTTTCTCGAGCTGCCAAACTTGAGGATTTTGCAAAACAGCATAACCAAAAATCCCAATACCCAAAATCAATCGCCCAATGCGCCGAAACGACAACGATGAACCAAAAATCTGAATCATCAAATTGGCTGGTCGCAGCATAAATTGATCCAACGTACCTTTGCGAATGTGCGCTGAAAACGTCGGAGAGTCAAAACCATCAAAAACCATGTCGGTCAAACCAAAAGCAAACTCGACCATGCCGTATAAAAACATCACTTCGGCTAAACTCCACCCACCCAAGCCGCCAAACTTACTAAACACCAAAGCAAACGCCGCAAACTCGAGAACCGTGATTAAACTGGTGCTGAACACCTCGAGAACAAACGACACACGGTATTGCAAAGCGCTGCGAAGTTGCGCGAGGAGCAAAAGACGGTATAAGTGCATAAATACAGAGGAAAGAGGAATAAACCCCCTCAAATCTTTTCTCTTTCCTCTTTCCTCTTTTCTTTCATGCTCTTACCCTCCTAAAATCACCAAGCGGCGCATGGCTCGAGACAAAATCAGTTGTGCCAGTACGGTTAAGCCAATTGCCCAGAAGAATTGTAAACCAAGTAGCTCGAGGGTGCGGGTGTCGCTCGAGCCGATGTAGATTTCTATTGTGCTGTTCATCATGTGCGGAAATGGGGTGAGGGCTAGAATTTGTTGCAGCCAATCGGGGAAGAAGCGCAGGGGCATCAGAAAACCACTGGCAAAGCCGAGGATGATAAAAGCAAAGCGTGCCATGCCTCTGGCATCGGGCGACCAGAAGGCAGCGAGGTTGACGGTGAAACGAAAAGCGAAACTCAGGGTCATGGCAAGTGCCAAGGAAGTCAGAACCAGCAACCAATGCTCGAGGGAATGCGGGAGCTTGATGTTAAAGACCAACCAGCAGACCAGCATGATGCTGATGCCTCGAGTGACCAGAGCGGTCAGGCTGCGTCCAAGGTCTTGGGCAAACCAAAAAGTATAGAGATGGGTTGGGCGGAGCAGTTCAGCCGCGATTTCACCTCGGTAAACGGTGTTCATCAGGTCAGACCAACCAAAGATTGAAACGACCATCATGATTGCTTGGGTCAGCGCCACATACGTCACCATGTCCTGAGCGTTCCAACCTCCGACGTTGCTCGAGTGACCAAGAAGTGCCAGCAGGACACTGGCTCGGAGCAGTCCAAAGAACAAATTGGTGATTAAACCCGTGATTGTGGCGGTGCGGTACGTCAGGTGACGCTGAAAAGACCTCGAGATGATCTCCCAGAATAAACGCATTTGCGCAGTATGGCATGGGCGTTTGGCACAAGGGATGGGCTAATTGGCGTAGCCTTCAAGCTCAAAACGTATCTTCTGGGTCTGGTGGAACGTTTGGTACAGATGCTAAGGCAGTTAAAAACTTTTCTCGAGACCCCGTTTGGCGCGTTCCTCGAGGATGGTTTGAGTTTCCAAGGCGCTGAGTTTTTCGGCAACGGCTGTGGCAATCAGCGAATTAAGGCTGATGCCTTCATGCTCTGATAAGCGCTTGAGTTCTTTATGCACGGACGTTGGTAAGCGAACACTGAAGGTTTTCATAAGCTGCTTCTTGCCATCTTAACAGTCTCGAGTGCATCTTCACCTAATGCTATCAGATGCCCCATTTTACGCCCTGCTCGAGCTTCACGCTTTTGGTAGAGGTGCAGTTTTGCACCTGTTGCCAGTGCCGCGCCATAATTGGCAGTAGGGGAGATATGTTCGCCGAGTAAGTTCGCCATTGCCCCACTCGAGTGCAGTTCGGTGCTGCCCAGTGGTAAATCGCAAACGGCGCGGATGGCTTGTTCAAATTGACTGGTTTGACAGGCTTCAATGCTGACATGCCCAGAATTGTGCGGACGCGGTGCGATTTCGTTGACCAGTATTTGCCCGTTGTTGGTGATGAACATTTCAACACAGAGCAAACCATGTAACTCGAGGGCGCTGGCAAGTTTCACAGCAATTTCTTTGGCTTTTTCAGCGGTTTCTTCGGGAATCCGAGCTGGTACAAGTGTGATGTCTAAAATCCCATTTTGATGCTGGTTTTCAAACACAGGAAAGCACTTGGTCTCGAAGCTCGAGCGTGCCACAATCACACTGACCTCGAGAAAAAAGTCCACAATGCCTTCTAAAACACATGGCACACCACTAAAGCGCTCAAATGCTTTTTGTGCCTCGAGCAAAGTGTAAACCTTGGCTTGTCCCTTGCCGTCATAGCCCAATGTGGCGGTTTTCAGAATCGCGGGGTAACGCCCTGCACTGAGGTCGCTGCTGGCATAAATTTCTTGAAATGGGGCGCAGCGCACACCAGCTTTGGTGATGAAGTTTTTCTCGAGCAGTCGGTCACGGCTGCGCTCGAGGACTTTGCGGTTCGGTCGAAGCGGCACGGTTTTCTCGAGGGCTGCCAGTTGCTCTGAGGGAATATTTTCAAACTCGAGCGTCACCACATCGCAGACCTGAGCCAATTGAGCGTAAGCGTTGGGGTTGTTGAACGCCCCTACGATCACTTCATCCACCACACTCGAGGCAGGGCAGTCTGGGTCTGGGTCGAGTACCACGACGTTGTAACCCATTGGCTTTGCCGCCAGCGCCAGCATTCGCGCCAGCTGTCCACCGCCAAGAATCCCGATGGTGCTGCTGGGCAGAATCATGGGTTGCCCTCGAGTTGGCTGTTCTCGAGAACAGTTTTGGTTTGTTTCTCGCGCCAATTTCGCAGTTTCTCTCGAGTCTGTGGGTACTTGTTACCAAGCATGGCGGCTGCCAAAAGTGCTGCGTTAATTGCTCCAGCTTTGCCAATGGCAAGCGTGCCGACTGGAATGCCAGCGGGCATTTGGACAATGCTTAGCAAACTGTCCATGCCATTCAAAGCATGACTCTGCACTGGAACTCCAAGCACTGGTAGCACGGTTTGACTGGCTGCCATACCAGGCAAATGCGCTGCGCCGCCAGCTCCAGCAATGATCACCTCGAGTCCTCGAGTTTCGGCGCTCTTGGCGTATTCAAACAATAAATCTGGGGTTCGATGAGCGCTGACCACCCGCATTTCAAATGGAATCTCGAGGTCGCGCAGGGTAGTGGCGGCGTGTTGCATGGTTTCTAAGTCGGATTGGCTGCCCATGATGATGCCAACGAGTGGTTTCACGCCCTTTATGCTAACAAAAATTGCAAATCAATGCGAAACACAGTTTTTGGTCCAGAGTGGTATTGAAACTTTTCATGCAAAATCTCGTATAGTAACTCGGAGGTATTCACATGCCATTATTCATTGCTCTTTTGGTCGGTGCAGGTGCAGGAATCGCTTTAGCCATGCTGCAACTCAAGCTCTCTAACCCACAACACCTTGGAATCGCGGCGGTTGGCGGGGCGGTTGCTGGAGTTCTAGCCAATATCATTCTCGCGCCGATTGTCGCTGGTTTGCTTGCTTTGATTGGACAAATTGCAATCATTGCTGCGGCTGGGGCTGGGATTGTTTACGGCGCTCAAGCTGCGGGTTTGTTTAAGAGTAAAAGCTGAGGAAGGTAAAAAGAGGAAAGAGGGTTTCTGCCTTCTTTTCTCTTTCTTTTGGGTCATGCTGCCCAGTCAGCAACGTTAAAATTGTCGGGTAGCCCATTGCTGACAAGTGCAAAACAAGTCAGGATGAGGCTGCGAGATAAGCATGAGTCAGAGTTGCCCGATTTGCTACACCGATAATCCTACCGAAGCCAGTTATTGTGGCGTTTGTGGGACTTCGTTTACCCAAGTTGTGCAGTCAAACCTGCCAACCGACGAACTGAGCGCAGGGCAAACCCTGAACAACCAAAAGTACGGCATTTTATCGGTGATAGGACGCGGTGGCTTTGGGATTACCTACCGTGCTTTTGACAACCAACGCCGCGAGTATGTTGCCATTAAAGAACTCTTTCCCGATGGTTTGGTGACTCGAGACTCGAAAACTGGTTTTGTGCTGCCCAAGGCTGGCGAAGCCCGAAGTTTACGCACCCTGACCACCCGCTTTGAAATCGAAGCCGATACGATTCGCGCCATTCGCCACCCTGCTGCTGTGACGGTTCTCGAGACTTGGGAAGAACTTGGCACAGCCTACATGGCAATGGAAATGCTCGAGGGGCAGACACTCGAGCAACGACTTTTTAACGGCAAACTGTCTGAAAAAAGCGCCAAGCGTTTGCT
>JAAFJQ010000195.1:460-7880 GCA_013298185.1 Deinococcales bacterium | reverse complement strand
TGCCGACATCCAAAAAGGTTTGATTGGTTTGTGGTTGTATCCATTCGCTGAGCAGCGCAAATTCACGCTCGAGTGAAAAATTTTCTCGAGTCAGCAACGACAAAGAACGCTCCCGCCAAAGGTCGTACAACTGAGCGGTTATGGGTAAAAAATTGCTGCTTTGTGCGAGGGTGTAAGCAGCGTTTTGAGGCATTTTTTTCGAGATGGTCATTGTCCTGATTGTACGTGTTTGTTGCTGTGTAGACCATGCGCTGCGCTTATTTTAAGAGGTCGCCAATGGCATCCATCGCGGCTTGGGCGGCTCGAGCGCCGCGTTCGGTGGGGGCGTTGGTGACAATGCCAACCGCGTTGTTGGTGCGTGGGTTGATGATAATTTCGGCGTAGTTTTGCGTGTTTGAACCGTTGTGCCAAATTGCTCCGTTGGGAAAGATAAACCAACCACAAGCGGCGGATAATCCTTGTCCAGCATCCACTCGAGGCGCGTGTAGGAATTGAAAACTTTTGGCGCTGAGGATGCCACTTTGCCCTCGAGCGCCATTCAGATGGGCTTGGATGTACAATCCCAAATCACCAATGCTGCACCGAATTCCATCCGCGCCGTATAAGACTGGCGAATTGCCATTGGGCTGATCGGTTTGTACAGCCTTTAAGCCAGTTGGCGTTTCATCATGTCCGTGCGGTTGCGAGCGTGGCGTAAAGCGTGTTCCAAAGGCGCAATTGTTCATTTTTAGTGGGCGAAAAATCAGATTGGTCACCAGTTCTTGCCAACCCTGCCCTGAAACCCGCTCTGCGATTTGACTTGCCAGTACATAGCCAATGTTCGAGTAGGCTGCCAACGGCGTGGGCTGAATCTCGGGTTGGCTTTGGAGGGCTTGTCTGAGGTACATCTCTCGAGCTTGTGGATATGGTAAATCCCAATTGTAAACAGCAGTATCTTCGACATTGGCTGGAAACGATGCACGATGAATCAGCAACTCGAGAACCGTGACTTTTTGGTAATGCACAAGTATCGGGACATCTTTGAAAATCGTGCCAAGTGTTGTGTTCCACTCGAGTTTTTTATCTTCGACCAGTTTTGCCAAGACCGTGGCAGTAAAGCTCTTGGTTAGGCTGCCCAAATGATAGGTATCCTCGAGTCCTACCGCTACGCTCGAGCCAATCACCCGTTCGCCAACGGCAGCCGTGGCGTGAATCACGCTATTTTGAATGATGACCGCCCCGATGCTCGGCACACCTTCTTGGCGCATGGTTTGTTCAAGAATGCGCTCGAGCGCTTGGTTTGGACTGTTTTGTCCAAGGAGTCCCAACCCTGCCATGACCAAGACAATGCTCTTCATGATGCTTATGCTATGGGCAGCTCGACCTGCCAATTGAGTTCTGGCTTGTTGAAGCCTTGGGTTGTGGAACTCATTCCAATTGTATATCTAGATACGATCTGAAATGCTTGTCCAACCTCGAGGGTCGGACTCTTTGGGCTAAAGGTGGCTTGAATTGGTGATTTGTTAAACAATTTCAGCTGAATTAGCACTGCATTAACTTCAAATTCTATTGTTTAGGACTTACTTTCTTCTCGAGGTACAAGCTGTTCATGGCTTGTATAAGCTAAGCGCAAGCCAAGCCGTATTTCGATGTGGTCACGGCTTGCAATTCAGGTTTAATTGATTCAAACCTTGTACATTACCTTGTTCAAAATGCGACAGAATTGTAATGAGTAGACCTATTATTTGGAAGTGCTTCCATTTGGAAAATTTCCACAGATTTCAATTTACGCCGTTATTTATGGAATCTATTCCAAAACAGAGGGGGGCTTGACATTTTACAAACCTTGTACGAAGATATGCCTGTCCAAAGTTCGTACAAGGTTTTGAAGAACTTGATGAACCAAGGTTGTACAAGTCCCAAAAGGAAACCATGAGCAGCCCAACCACCGACACCACACCACTGTTCACCGCCAGCGAGGTTGAAACCCGCACCGGTGTTCCAGCCACCACTTTGCGGCAGTGGGAGCGGCGCTATGGTGTTCCTAACCCCGAACGCACTCCAAGTGGCTACCGTATGTACAGCCCGCTTGATATGGCGTGCATCGAATTTATCAAGAACCATATTTTGGATGGCATCCCCGTCTCGAGAGCCGCCCAGCTCTGGCGCGAAGCCCCCAATGCCCAACAACAAAGCAACCCTGTTCACCCCAAAGCCATGCCCGCCAGCTCTTTGGTCGAAGCCATGCTCGTTGCCACCCTAGAAGGCGACATGACCCGAGCCGAAAAAGTGCTTGGACAAGCCCATGCAATTATGCCTGTCGAGGACGTGGTTCTCGAGATCATTCAACCCACCTTAATCGAAATTGGCGAAAAATGGCACCGTGGCGAAATCACCATCGCCCACGAACACCAAGCCACCAGTTTTATCAAAGGGCGGATGCTGCAACTCTTTGAAATGGCTGGCAGCCCACGCGGCGGACCCGTGGTGGTCATTGCTTGTGGACCCGGCGAGTACCATGAAATTGGCGCTCTGGCGATTGGTATTTTCCTGCGACGGGCTGGGGTTCGTACACATTACCTTGGTGCAAACATGCCGATTGTAGACCTTGCACGATTCTCGAGAGAAGTCCGTGCCGCCGCCGTGATGCTTTCTTGCGGCTCAGCCGAAGTGATAGACGCGATTCGTGGACAAATTCACTTGCTGCAAGAAGTTGTGCCTACTCTGATTTTTGGTGGACGTGCTTTTAATGAACGCCCAGCTTTAGCCACCGAACTTGGTGGTACATACGCTGGCACCGATGCTGCCCAAGCCCTTGATTACTTACTCAGTGTTTTTGATGCCGCCCAAAAGGAAAACGCCGCATGAACCAAACCCTGACCCCTACCAAAGCGCGGATTGACCGCCAAGACCTGACCGCCGATGTCACGATTATTGGTGCGGGTTTTGCTGGCTTGGTGGCTGGGGCATTGCTGACCAAAGCTGGTCGCACCGTGCGGGTTCTCGAGCGCGACATTCACCCGGGCGGCTGTGCTGCTCGCTACGAGCGCAAGCACGCCCTTGGTACATTCTCCTTCCCAGTCGGTGCAACCGTCTGCGCTGGACTCGAGGCTGGCGGTTTACTGCACAACATCTATGCCCGTTTGGGTTTATCACGCGAGCTACCAAACCTTGATCCTGTGATGCGCTTGCACCTGAATAACCAGCAAGTCCGCGTCAGCGGTACTCGAGCAGGTTGGAAAAATGAATTGGCTCGAGCTTTCCCAGACCAACTCCAGAAAAAAGAAGCCTTCTGGAAAGAAATCCAAGGCTTAGCCGACACCATGCACCACGCTGCACGACGTTTTCCGAGTATGCCTTGGAAGAACCTGAATGATGTTTTGGATACTGCCCAAGGCATACACCCCGGAGTCTTGAAGGTGCTGCTGAACCTGAACAACACCATTGGCAACCTGCTCGAGAAGCACAACATCCAAGACCCAGCCCACAAAGCCTTTATAGATGGTCAACTGCTCGATTCGATGCAATGCACCTCCAAAGATTGCGCCCTACCTAACGGCGCGTATGCCCTCGAGGTCTACCGTTTTGGGGCGCAGTATGTTCCCGGTGGACTTGGCAGCCTTGCTGAAGATTTTGCCAATTACATTGACGCAAACGGCGGCAAAGTGCATTATGCCACCCGCGCTAAAAGCATTCTGCTCGAGAAAGACTCAGTACGTGGTGTCGAAGCACATGGACGCAACTTTATTTCGCCTGTGGTGATTTCAACCGCTCCAGCACACGATACCGTCAAACTTGTTCCCGAAAAACGCTTAGCCCACATCGAACAAAAACTCGAGAAGATGCCCGAAGTTTGGGGTGCATTCACGATGTACATCGGCATCAAAGAAAGTGCTTTACCCAAAGACATTGGGCTGTTTGAACAGATTACCGATTACAACCAAAACGGCTTAACCGAGAATTTCTTGGTGTCCATCTCGAGTGCCACAGACCGCATTCGTGCGCCCGAAGGCTACCGCAGCATCACGATCAGCACCCATGTCAAACCCCAAGATTTTTTTGGCTTAACCCAAGAAGCCTACACTGAACAAAAACAAGCCCTCGAGTACCGGATTTTACACCGCCTCGAGACGCTTTTTCCTGGTTTTTCCGATGGTATTGTGCTGCTCGAATCTGGAACACCTCGCACCTTTGAGGGTTTCACGCTGCACAGCCTCGGGAGGGTTGGTGGCATCCCGCAAATGCCTCACAGCGCGAATTTTAATGCGCTGCACCACTTTTCTGGTCTTACTGGCTTGTATTTGGCTGGCGAGACTGTTTTCCCCGGGCAAGGCACACTCGGCGTAGCGGTCAGCGGCTTTAATGCGGCTCGCTCGAGTGGTCGGTATTTGTCCAAAATAAATTCAAGAACTTTGCCTATTCCGTCCCGATAGCAGGATTCGTCCATTCCGATAGCAGGATTCGTTTATTCCGTCTCAGTAAAAAACTCGTCCACCCCAACCCGTTCAAACTCGTGCGGCGCATTCCCGCAAAACAATGAATGCAAGGAGATTACCATGAACTTAGGCATGAACCGACCACACCAAATGCGTTACCGCCGTGGACAAACCGTGTACTACGAAGGCGACCCAGCCTTGTCCTTGTTCCGCGTCGAAAGCGGCTTGATTCGCATTGCTAAGCTGACCCCCAAGGGACGTGTCCTGACCGTGCGCCACGTTCTGCCCGGCGATTACTTTGGTGAAGAAGCCCTCAACAAGCAATGGCGCGACCACCAAGTCGAAGCCCTGACCGATGCCACCCTCGTTCCAGTGGACCCACAAAGCATCACTGGCGAGAACTTGGGCGCAGTCACCCGCAGCTTGTCCGACCAACTGCAACGGGTCATGGCATACGAATACCACCTGCAAATCGGCGACCTGCGCCAACGTGTTGCCCGTTACCTCTTGCAACTTGCCCAAACCCCACTGGGCGGCACCGACGAAACCAACCGCACTTACGTTCGCGCCACCCACGAACTGATTGCCGAAGGTACCAGCAGCACCCGCGAGAGCGTGAGTAAAATCATCACCGAGTTGCGTTCAGAAGGCTTGTTGCAAAGCGGCTACCGCCGCATCACCCTGCTCAGCACGGCTGCCCTCGAGCATATGGCACAGCACTCCGACCTTGACGAAAACGACATGTAAAGATCAGGTTAAAGAGAAAAGGTTAAAGAAGAAAGTAAAGGCAGAGGCTTATAACCCTGCCTTTCTCTTTTGCCTTTCCTCTTTCCTCTGCTTTTTTCCTCTGTCTTGTTTCTTTTGTTCTTCACCTTTCTCGAGTTAAAATACCCGAATGGCAGAAACCACCAAGAAATCCACTGGGCTTCCAAAAATTGTTTGGGATTTGATTTTTACGCTTTTGATACCTGTTTCGATTCTCGCGCCGAGCTTGAGTTTAGGCGGGATTCATTTTTTGGGTTCGGAACTCAAAGACGGTAAACAAGTTGGTTTTGGCATCTCGGATTTGATTGGCAATGTGCCAGCTTATGTGATTGCGGCGCTGATTCCAGTGGCGTATATCATCATTGACACCTTGCGGACTCGAGTCTTTAACCCGATTACGGTTGTGGCAGCCTCGAGTGCCTTGATTGGTGGGGGCTTGGCATTTTTGCAGATTGATGGTTGGCAATTTGCCTTAAAGGATTCTTACCGCCCGATTGTCTTTGCGATCATTATGCTTGGCAGTTTGGTGCTGGGCAAGCCATTTTTTGCGGTTTTCCTGCGCGTCGCCATGCAGGATGTGACCGAGGAGCGAAAGCCCCTGCTCGAGAAATTATTGGCAGCCAAAAACGTGCGAATTGGTTTGTTTCAAGGTACAGCCGCGATTGGTGTGGAGAGCATCATCATGGCAACGGTGAATTTCTTTGTGAACTTGAATATCGTGACTGCCAGATTCGGCACCAAAGACTTCAATGGCATGGTTGCCCAAGCCAACAGTGTGGTTTATTTACCCAGCACCTTGGCGAGCTTCGCGGCTTTTGGCTTGGCGTATTACTTGGTGCAGCGCGGTTTGACCAAGGATTTTGGTGAAAAAGCCCAGCTCTTTGATGACACCCTTTGGGAAGCCCTTGAGCCACAACCGCAACAAACCCAACCAGCCACGCCAAGCCCAAGCACATGACTTCAGAGCCGATACTCGAGCCAGAGCTACACCAAGAGCGCACTTCGTACAAGCGATTTGCCGAGTTTGAATGGCTTCATGCAACTTTTGTTCGCCATAGTTTTGCGCCTCACACCCACGATGGTTATGTTTTTAGTGTGATTGAACGCGGTGTGGAAGCGTTTAGTTACCGCAAAGCTGTTCACGTTGCCACAGTGGGTAGTCTTGTGACGGTCAACCCGCACGAGGTTCACACGGGGTATGCACCACTCGAGACAGGTTGGACGTACCGTTGTATATATCCAACACATCATTTAATTAAACGCATCAGCCTAGGCTTAGGACTCGAGGAAGCCAGTATTTTCCCCAAAGCCGTGCAGTTTGACCACACGCTCAGCCAAATGTTTTTACAGATGCACCAGAGCTTTCAAAGCCAAGCCAGCCAACTCAAACGCGAGACTTTATTGTATGAATGGATCAGCCATTTGATTGTGCGCCACGGTGAAAGCAAAAAACCATTGCCATTCAAAGCCGAAACCCAAGCCATTTTGACAGCTCGAGAATACCTCGAGGCGCATTACCAGCATAATTTTGGATTGAGTGAGCTGGCAAAAATCAGCCAACTCGGCGAATTTGCTCTGCTGCGAGGTTTCAAAAAAGTTCATGGGCTGCCACCACATGCGTATTTACTACAAACCAGACTGCGCCACGCCAAGGTCGCGCTCGAGAAAGACAACAACATTTCCGAAATTGCCCTCGAGCATGGATTTGCTGACCAAGCCCACCTGACTCGGGTGTTCAAAAAGACTTATGGGATTACGCCAGCCGTCTATCAGCGTGGACGCGGGTAGCCCTTGGTATCAATCTAAGAACAAAAGCTTTTCAGAACATGTAACGTTGCAATTGGTCAGCCCCTCACGCGTCTCGCTTTGCTCGCCACCCTCTCCCATAAGACGCGCTTCTTGACCCCCAAAGCAGCACCTGTCTTGACCACAGACGCGCACCTGACGGGCGTGGTCGCTGACGGGCTTGGGTTGCTTCGTGCGAGGAGAGGGGTTCGGGTTGTCTGTTCGTTTCTGTTGTGCATCTTGAGAAGCCAATTTCTCCAAACCTAGCACCCCTCTTAGAGCTACGGCTTGCACACATCTTGTTGTTTATCTGGGGACAATTAAACGAGAAAATCGGCAGCTCGAATTTGCATTTCCTCTCACAGGGAGGACACAGGGGTCCTCCCCTACAGGAAAATTGCTTCATACACAGGTAAACCGTAGGGACAGGCGACCATGCCCGTCAGGTGCGTCTT
>JAAFJQ010000195.1:0-450 GCA_013298185.1 Deinococcales bacterium | reverse complement strand
GCGTTTAATTGGATGCTCGAGCGAGAGGTTGTGTGAACATTGCAATCCATAAACCATCTCTGAAGGATAGAATCAAAAAACGCAATGCCTCACGCACTCCCCCTTCTTGCTTCGCAAGATGCTCACAAGACAGCACCTCACGGGCTGTTCGCGCTCGCTTCGCTCGACCCTTCTTGCTCGTAAGATAGCACCTGACGGGCTACTCGCGCCTCACAGAGAGGTACTTGTCTCGAGAAGCCAAAATCTCAAGATATAACTAAAACGAAAAGCTAACCCAAACCCCTCTCCCTGCGCGAAGCGACCCAAGCCCGTCAGCGACCACGCCCGTCAGCAGCCGTGTTAAAAGTCAAGCCCCAACCCCCTCTATTTTTGCCAGCGTCATGTCAACCCACGGAGTACGGTCACGCACAATGATGTGCAACACAGCCAATAGTTTACGCATACACGCCA
>JAAFJQ010000194.1 GCA_013298185.1 Deinococcales bacterium | reverse complement strand
TGCCATTACAGCGGTAGATACGCTGTCCTTACTCCCGTTCTTGACCCTAAGACGCACCTGACGGGCAGGGTCGCTTGGTCGGAAATGTTTTAGCAAAAAACGCTAAAACATTTCAGGGAGGTACTTAAATCGAAGGGAACAAACTACCTTGCTGCAATTCCCTCGTAGCTTTTTGTTGCTTTAAGACCGCCTCGAGTTTGGTAATCATTTCGGGGTCATAACGCTTTCCGGAATCTTCCCGCATTCGAGCCATGGCTTCGTTGCTGCTTAAGTCCTCACCACGGTCGGTGGTCATGGTGTCAAAGGCATTGGCAACCGCAATAATCCTTGCGAAATTAGGAATGGCTTGTCCGCGCAGTCCACGCGGTCCACCAGTGCCATCAAAGTGTTCATGAGCGTGCAGAATTGCCATACGTGCTGTCTCGAGTTCACCAACCCGCTCGAGCAGGTTATAACCCAAACTGGCGATGCTGACCTCATCGGCGTTGGCATCGGATAAACGTCCAAGGTCGTGGAGCATGGTCGCAAACCAAAGGTCGTTCTGCTCGAGTGAGTTGAAGCCAAGTTCTCGAGCCATTGCCATGGCATAGCTGGTCACACGCACCGCATGACCGAGTTGATTAAATTCTTGGGCTTCGATGGCTTCAACAAAAGTCAGGGTTAAATTCCAAGCCAAAGAACGCTGCTTGGACATGTCCATAAAACCACCGAGGATACTGGTGACAATGCTGCCCCAACGGGTGACATTCTCTAAGGCGCTGGCAGCAAAAGTGTCGTTGCTGTAATTGTCGAGCATGATTGCACCACGCACCCCAATCCCACGGTCTTTAAGGGGAATAATCAAGCACTGCTTGTATTCGCGTACACCCATGCTGGAGAGTTTAGCTCGAGCATCGGGTAAGTTCGGATTAAAAAAATCGCCATTGGGGTTGGTGGATAAACGCGAAGTCCCATCATTCCAAGGACCGACCAATTCAACCCCTAAGTATTCACTGCCGTAACCCTTAAGGGCAACGATTTTATCGCTGCCTGTGCCGCGAATGACAGCCCAGGCTTTGGAGGCAGCAGGAGCAAGGATCATGGCGCTCTGCATGGCACTCTCGAGCAAGCCTTTGAGGGTGCGAGACACCAGCAGTTCTTGGGCGGCGCGTAAGTGGTCAAAGGCTTCAACGGGGTCGGCGGCTTTGCGTCTGAACATTATGCGAAAGTATACGCTATTTTAGAGTTGTACTTTTTGCCCCCTTGCTTTTGCTTGTTTTTTTGCTATACTCCCACGGCTGCCGCGAAAGCGAGCAATTGCAACACTGGGCGATGACCCAGTTCATACGCATGAACCAGTAAGTTCATACGCCCGGAGGAAAATTTATGGCAAAGCACCCAGTCCCAAAGAAGAAAACCAGCAAATCTAAGCGCGATATGCGTCGTTCGCACCACGCTTTGGTTGCTCCTAACCTAACCACCTGCAAGAACTGTGGTTCTAAAAAACCCCAACATGTGGTCTGCGCCGAATGCGGTCAGTACGATGGACGTCAAGTCTTGGCAGTTGCCCAAGCCTAAACACAAAGCCGCTCGAGAACGCCATAAGACAACTTATGGCGTTTTTTATTGCCAAAACTGGAAATTACGCTCAAAACCGAATAGAATATCAGTCATGGTTTTTTTACTTTCATTTTTAATCTTTTCTCTCAATAAGGCTATCCTATGACTCAACCCGCCGGAGCCAACCGCCCCAAACGCCTTGCCGACTATGTCGGACAAGACAAACTCAAACGCAAACTCGAGGTTTACATCCAAGCTGCCAAAGGACGCGCACAGGCTTTGGATCATGTGCTGGTCTTTGGTCCTCCGGGGCTTGGCAAAACCACGCTGGCACATATTATTGCTTACGAAATGGGCGTGGGTATTCGCCCAACTTCGGGACCTGCCATCGAAAAACCGGGCGACTTAGCCGCAATTCTGACCAATTCACTCGAGGAAGGTGATGTGCTTTTCATAGACGAAATTCATCGCCTTGGACGGGTTGCCGAAGAACACCTCTACCCAGCCATGGAAGATTTTCGGCTGGACATTGTGATTGGGCAAGGTCCTGCTGCCCGAAGTATTCAGCTTCCAATTCCACGTTTTACGTTGATTGGTGCAACCACCCGTCCTGGTTTAATCACCCAACCGATGCGAAGCCGCTTTGGGATTGTTGAACACCTCGAGTATTACAGCCCCGAAGAACTGGCAACCTCACTCGAGAAAGAAGCCATTTTGCAAGGACTTGAAATCAGCCCAGAAGCCGCTTTTGAAATCGGAGCGCGTTCTCGAGGCACGATGCGAATTGCCAAGAATCTGCTGAACCGCGTGCGCGATTACGCCCAAGTTGCGGGTGAAAGCCGCATCTATGCGGCTCGCACCCAAGCTGCACTTGACCAATTGGGACTGGACACAGTCGGTCTGACTGAACGCGATAAAAAACTGCTCGAGACAATGATTCAAAAATTTGCTGGTGGTCCTGTGGGACTCGAGACTTTAGCCACCGCGATTTCCGAAGATGCCCTTACCATCGAAGACCTGTACGAACCGTACTTGATTCAACTTGGTTTTATGAAACGAACCTCGAGGGGACGGGTTTTAACACCATTGGCATATGACCATTTGGGTTATGCGATTCCTCAGGATTTACTGCTCGAGTAAAGCGCATGACACACAAAAACTGGTCGGTTGCTGCTATTTGAATCTGCCAGTTTCTTGTACGTTGACCTGATGAAAATCGTTATTCTTTTTGTTGCGCTGCTTGGTTCAGCTTTGGCTGCCACCATTTTCGAATTTCAACCCAAAGAAACCACTTGGTACATCCGCAATGACTCGGTCATGGGAGGCGTTTCAAAAAGTCAAATTGCGTATCGTAACGGCTTACTCGAGTTTACAGGGCGAGTGCGATTAGAAAACGGTGGTGGGTTTTCTGGGATACGCACTGTGGCGGGGCGTTACGATTTATCCAATTTCTCGAGCCTAGTGCTACGGGTGCGCGGCGATGGCAAACGCTATGGATTACAACTTGGCATGGATACAAGCAGCCGAATCACTTATCGGATGATGTTCAACACCGTGGCTGGAAAATGGACAGAAGTTCGTTTGCCATTTGCCAATTTTCGCGCCATGCGTTCAGGTGAATTTATTCGCGCGACCGCGCTTGACACCAGCCGCATTGCCTTTTTTGGTTTGACTTATGGCAATGGTCGGGCTGAACGCTTTAAGCTCGAGTTGGATTGGATCAAAGGGCAATAGCTTTGCACAATTGAAAACAGGCGAACACAAGGTTCGCCCCTACAAAAACCAATTCGGCTTAATTGGTTGCGCTCTTGATTCGTTTGAGACAAAGTTCCTTGCCCAATGCCTCGAGCAGTTCGCCCATGCCCGGACTCTCGAGTTTGCCTGTTAAGGCTGCTCGAATCGGTTGCATCACCGCACCAAGTTTCGCGCCTGTGCTTTCGGCATAACCCTTGATGATTGGCTCGAGAACACCCCAAGTCCAAGCAGCATTCTCAAGCAGTGGCAAGAGCGCCGCGAGATGACCTCTCCCCTCTTCGATTTTGTTACGCGCTTTGTCATCAAAAACAATGTCTCTGTAAAAATATGCAGCTTTCTCAGGCACGTCGGCAAAAACATCGAACCTAGGGCGCAAAGCATCAATCACTTTCTCGAGTTTCACGGTATCTGAAATGTCATAACCAGCTTTCTCGAGGTACGGCTTGGCTCGAGACACCACTTCATCTAGGCTCAGCACTTCGCGGATATAACGCCCATTGAGCCACGTCAGTTTGCCAAGGTCAAAAACGGGTCCACCCAAAGACACACGCTCCCAAGTGAAATGCTCGATAAGGTCATCAAAACCAAAAAGCTCACGTCCATCGGGCATACTGTACGCCATCATGCCAAGATAATTGACCAGTGCTTCTGGGGTGATACCCATTTCTTTGTAGCTTTCAACACTGGTGTTGGACTTGCGCTTGGAGAGCTTAGATTTATCTGGATTCCGCAGCAGTGGCGTGTGAATCCATTCGGGTTCATTCCAACCCATCGCTTCGATTATGAGTTTGTGAATCGGTGAGCTGGTCAGCCATTCCTCAGCGCGAATGACGTGGGTCACACCCATGTCATGATCGTCGGACATCGCAGCCAAGTGATAAGTTGGCATTCCATCGGCTTTCAGTAGCACCTTATCATCGAGTTCCGAAGCCTTAAAGACCACCGCGCCGCGCAGACGGTCTTGGACAATCACTTCACCCTCGAGCGGGGCTTTGATACGAATTACAAATGGTTCGCCGCTTGCGGCTCGAGCATCGGATTCCTCGCGGGTCAGGTTGCGATCTCGGCGGTCATAACCACGGTAACTGGCTTTGGCAGCCTCGGCGATTTTGCGCCGCTCCTCGAGTTCGGCACTGGTGTCAAAAGCACGGTACGCCGTGCCATTACTGAGCATTTGAGCCGCGTATTTTTGGTGATTTGCCACGCGCTCGGTTTGGATGTAACTGCCAGCCGGTCCGCCAGCCGTGGGCGATTCATCGGCGGGCAAACCAACCCAATCCAGCATCTCGAGCAGGCGCTTTTGTGATTCTGGGTTAAAACGGGTGCGGTCTGTGTCCTCAATTCGCAAAATGAACTTACCACCATTCTGATGGGCAAACACGCGATTAAACAGCGCTTGGTAAATCGTGCCAACGTGAGGGTCGCCTGTTGGCGAAGGAGCAATACGGGTTTTTATCATTAGTACCTCGAGAACCGTAGGGGCGAGGCGTGCCACGCCCGTTACGGAAGATGAATTGATTGAGAACCAAAAGGGCAGTTCGTAAAGTGGATTCTACCCAAAAACAGGTTCTCGAAACTCGAGGGCAAAAGAATAGCTCGAGAATAACCAAAACCTTAACTCGAGGACAGCGCATAATGGCTTAAGACCGCTTTGATACTCAAGACCATAAAGGCAATATCAAATTGTCTCTCAAAGTTAAAAAACATTGTCCGAGACGCTACAAACCATGGCTGGTTGACAATCGCCTGACATTCGCCCAATAACTTAGCCAACGGTATGAAAAAATCCATTGTTGTAATTCTATTTGGTAGTGCGGCGCTGATCGCCCAAGCCCAGCAAGCCGCCGTGACCACCGCCGACTTTAAGTCGTTCAACGCTCAGCGCGAACAACTGCTGACCTCTGGAGTACGGATTTTTGGACCGAACGCCAGCGTCGCCCAAGACCTCGAGCCAGAATACATTGCCATTTCTGATGATTCCAAAACCGCTTATGTGACCCTCCAAGAAAACAACGCCTTGGCTGTGGTAGACATTGCCTCGGCGAAGGTGAACGCCATTGTGCCACTGGGTTTCAAAGACCACAGCAAGCCCGGCAATGGCTTAGATTTCAATGACCGCGACGGCAAAGCCAACATTGCAAACGCCAAAGTCTTTGGCATGTACCAACCCGACGCGATTGCCTACACCCAATTGGGTCGCCAAGGCTACCTCATCACCGCCAACGAAGGTGATGCTCGAGCATACGCTGGTTTCAACGAAGAGGCTCGAGTAGCGGATTTACCGCTTGACCCAAGCATTTACAGCCCCGAAGAACGCACTGCCTTGGCACGTTTGACCGTCACCAAAACCCTTGGGCAATCTGGCGGAACGTACAAACAACTCTATGCCTTTGGAGCGCGTTCAATCAGCATTTGGAATACTTCGGGCAAATTGGTTTGGGATTCAGGTGACTTCCTCGAGCGCACGGTCTTGGCTCGGAGTCCACAATTTTTTAATGTCAACCACACCGCCAATGCCCTCGACGGACGCAGCGCCGCTAAAGGACCAGAGCCAGAAGGCGTGGTCATCGGCAAAATCGGCTTACGAACCTATGCTTTTGTTGGACTCGAGCGGCAAAGTGCTGTGGTGAGCTTTGATGTCACCATTCCAACCTCGCCAGTCTTCCGCGATTACCAAACCAATCGCAAATTCACCCAATCCATTGATGCCAACAACTACCAAGACAACGGCGACCTTGGACCAGAAGGCTTGGTTTTTGTGCCAGCCAGTGAAAGCCCCAATGGTCAACCGATGCTGATTGTCGCCAACGAAGTCAGTGGCTCAACAGCTTTCTGGCAAGTTGGCAGTTACGGCGAACTCAGTCTGCTTGGTCGTTATGTGGCAACGCAAAACGGCAAACCGATCTTTAACCGTGGTGCAGCCGAAATCCCAGCCTATGATGCCAAATCCGAGCGGGTTTTTGTGGTCAATGGGGCAAACAAAGGCATAGACATCTTGGATGTGGCAAACCCAACCCAACCGCGTTTGGTGCGTCAAATCAGCTTGGCTGACCGTGGAGCGCCAAACAGTGTCGCCGTGAAGAATGGTTTGGTTGCCGTGGCGCTCGAGGCAAATGTCAAAACCGACCTTGGCAGCGTGGCATTCATGGACAGCGAAGGCGCGATTCGGGGTTCAGTACCCGTCGGCGCACTACCAGACATGCTGACCTTCACACCGGACGGGCGCTATGTGCTGACCGCCAACGAAGCTGAACCATCGGATGATTACAAAACCGATCCTGAAGGCAGTATTTCGGTGATTGACCTTTCTCGAGTGACTGGTTTGCGTTAATCTACTCAAAACGTAAGAAATCTAAATCACCCTGACACAGATTCATCCTCGAGTGTCAGGGTGATTCCCATAAAACTTGGTTCGTTACAAATTCTGATTTGAGAATGGATTTGCATTCACTCTAAACGGGTTAGGCATGCCTAACCCCTACAGTTGGGGCTATTCTGAATCGTAGGGGCAAGGCATGCCTTGCCCACTGACAAATCATGTCCACAACAATGACAATCAATCCACCCCAAGCCCTAAACCATCAAAAAATCCTTTTAACGGGTAGTTGGCTATCGCCCCTCGAGTGCCACCAAGGGCAAAGGTCTCGGTTTTGATGCGCTCGAGCATGGCGGCTTTCTGCTCTGGCGGCAGTTGCCCCATTCTCGAGTTCTCACCTGTTTGACTGCCGTGCGCTGCCAGAGCTGCCAATTTCTGTTCGGTGTACGCACTGCCGTCAAAGGTCACAGCAATCGTGTCTGCGCTGACTCCAAAAACCTCTGGGGTCATTCCGGGTGTCATCGGTCCGCCGGGTTGCTTGATCCATTCTTTCATCGTCTCGAGCGGGAAGGCGGTAAAAAATAAGCGCTTCGGGGCTTCCTCCAGATGCCCGCTCGAGAAAAACGCGGCACTGGCGGCACGGTAAACACTCAGGTGGTCTGGGTGGTTGTACCCTCCGTGTGGGTCAAAGGTCAGCAGCACTTGAGGCTTGGTTTCCCGTATCACTTCTATGATTTTCTGCTCCATCTCGAGATAATCAATGTTAATCGTGGCGAGTGGGTCGTCTTTTCGCAACCGCTCGAGCCTGCCCGAATCGTGGTAATCCATAAATCTTGGTTCAGAGATATCCATGGCGGCACAAGCCAGTCTCAGTTCATGCTCACGGTGCTTGCCAAGATCGGTAATGCTCAGATTTGGATCAGTGATTTTTCCCGCTTCGCCGCGTGTGGCACAGAGCAATTCAACCCGCACACCAAGTTTGGCATAATGCGTTAAAATTCCGCCGCTCGAGAAGGCTTCGTCGTCGGGATGGGCAAAGACAGCCAGTAAACTTGGTTTCATGGTCTCGAGATTACTCTTTGGGATGTTGGTTTCGTCGAAATGTGCAATACCAAACTGCTCAAGGATGGGGTCTGACCGCTCGAGCATGAATGTTCCTTCGACTTCGCGTTGAATTTTAATCAGTGCAAGGGCATATAAACGCATGGAAATCGCCCACTCGAGGGAATGCTCAGGCAGTTGTGCCACGCTACGTCTGAAATGCTCCACCGCTTTCATATCCAGCTCGAGTTTCCAAGCCTCGATTCCAAGTTGGCGTTCGGTCAGGGCAGGCTGCATACCAAGGCATTGTAGACTGTCTCATGCTTCCAATTCCAAATTCAATTCAACCACTCGAGGGTGAATTTCGCCTCGAGAAGATGACCTTCATC
>JAAFJQ010000193.1 GCA_013298185.1 Deinococcales bacterium | reverse complement strand
TATTTTGTTTATTTGTGGTGGGGCATTTGATGGTTTAGAAACGATTGCCAAAGCGCGTTTGAATCAAAATGTGGTTTCGTTTGCTCGTAGTGCCAGCTCTGAAACCAGTTTGCTCGAGTTTATCCCGGAGGATTTGATTAAGTTCGGCATGATCCCAGAATTTGTTGGGCGTTTACCGCTGGTGGTGGCGTTGCAAACCCTTGACCAAGCTGCCTTGGTACGTATCTTGACCGAACCCAAAGGGGCATTGGTCAAGCAGTATATCCAGCTTTTCGGCTTGGCTGGTGTGAAACTCGAGTTTCTACCCGAAACCCTGCACGAAGTCGCTACTCGAGCCATTGGTCGAGGTACAGGAGCGCGTGGTTTACGAGCGGTTCTCGAGCCAATGATGACCGAATTGATGTTTGAATTGCCATCGGATTTGATTAGAACCTTGACTATTGAACCGCGCCATTTGGATGCGCCGCTCGAGGCGTTGCCTAGCCAGCATTTGCTGCTCGAGAACAGTGCTTTACAAAAAAGCGCTTGACGAAAAGGCAAGTGGTGTGCTTAACTGAAGTCAGATGCTTCTGACCGCACGAGCTTGATCGCACAAGGCAACCCCACTCGGGGCTTTGTCTTGTGCGAATCACTCGAGTGAGCAGAAGTTTTTTTATGCCCTGTTGCAGAGTGAGCCGTGCCTCAAAGAAAGGATGTTTATGACAAAACCGCTCGAGCAAGTGCTACTCACCCCCGGTCCAACGCCCATTGAACCCCACGCGCAAAAAGCCTTGAGCTTTCCAATGCGTGGACACATGGATCCCGAGGTCTTTGCCGTCAATGCGCGAGTGCAAGAGAACCTGCTGACCCTGTACGGCGCGAACTCGAGTGCTTTTACTTGTTTGTTGGCTGGAACGGGTAGCCTTGGCATGGAAGCTGGTTTTGCGAATCTGCTCGAGCCTTCTGACCATGTTTTGATTTGTGCCAATGGCAGTTTTGGTTATCGCATGGCGGAAATGTCTGAGCGCCTTGGAGCCAATGTAACCGTGGTCAAAGCTCCGATTGGTCAAGCCATTCAGCTCGAGGATGTCAAAGCCGCCCTCGAGAAGCAAGCCTTTAAGCTGGTTGCCGTGGTGCATGGTGAAACCAGTACAGGTGTGCTGAATCCAGCTGTTGAAATCGCCAAGCTCGCCAAGTCTTATGGTTGCTTAGTTACGGTGGATGCTGTCACCACCGCAGGCATGATGCCATACCACATGTCCGACTGGGGCATTGATTATTCGTACACTGGCAGCCAAAAGTGCCTCAGCGCCCCACCCGGCGTTGCCCCCGTGGCATTCTCGAGCGCCGCGATTGCGGCTGTTGAAGCCCGTAAATCCAAGGTGCCACTTTGGTACGCTGATCTCGAGGGATTACAAGCCTACTGGAATCGCCGTGAGTACCATCATACCGTCCCAGTGCAACTGCATTACGCCTTGGATGCAGCACTCACGGCTGCCCTAGCCGAAGGACTCGAGGCTCGAGCCATTCGCGTTCATGAAGTTGGCGCGGCGGCTCTGGCTGCCCTCGAGACCATTGGTTTTAGTGCTTTTGTGCATCGTCCCGAGGAGCGACTGCCGACAGTCTTGGCTGTGCGCCTCCCCGACCATGTCCAAGATGTGCCTGTGCGCTCTGGGTTGCGTGACCATGGCGTGATTGTCACGGGTGGTTTAGGCGAAACCGCAGGTAAAATCTGGCGGCTTGGGCTGATGGGTGAAAGCGCCCGACCCGCCATTTACCACCGTTTTTTTGACGCCCTCGAGAAAGTACTTGGGGTCAAAGGACTGATAACTGCATTTGATAAGCACTTGGCAGTTCGGGCGTAATCCGTCCGCCCAGCAAAATACTCTCATCTGACCCAAGCATCATGCCCGAGAAAATCGGGGTTTGGAGTCTGGCGAAAACCATTCAACCAGCCCATACGGTTTTAATCAGTCTCGAGGAATCCAAAGAAGTACGCCTGAGCGCCATGCACCAAATGGCAAAACGCAACACCAAGCAAAGCCTGAAAGAAGGCGTGACTGCCGAACCAGATGATGATTTTGAGGTATTTTGGGCGCTTTTAGCGAAACCAACTCGAGGTCAAAATTGCTTCAACGCTCGAAAACATATTACGAAGCCATGCTCCGCGAATGCGGCAAGTACGGCGGCGTAAAGCCATGAATCGCAAAGCTCGAGGTGGCGAAGATGATGTGTTGTGACGTGTTTGAGTACAAAAAAATTTTATAAGGCACTTGAAAAAATTCACTTAAACGCTTGGCTGGTCAGAATCCATTCTTAGGCGGTAAGATAAAACCACCAAGGAGAACATCTTTATGACAATGGTTGAAACAAAACGAATCTCGAGTTGGGTCAATGGCGCAGCTCACCCAAGCACTTCTGGACGCAGTGGTAAAGTTTTTAATCCCGCGACGGGCGAACATGCTGCCGATGTGGATTTTTTATCCGTACCTGAAATAGATGCTGTCGTGGCTGCTTCTAAAGCGGCTTTTCCCGCTTGGCGAGCCACAGGCTTAAGCCGCCGTGCTGAAATCATGTTTCGTTTCCGTGAACTGATCGAAGCCAACCGCATGGAACTCGCCCGACTCATCTCGAGCGAACACGGCAAAGTGCCTTCTGATGCGGCGGGTGAAATTGCTCGAGGTCTCGAGAATGTTGAATTTGCTTGTGGGATTCCGCACCTCTTAAAGGGCGGTTATTCCGAACAAGCCTCGCGTGGTATTGATGTCTACAGCATTCGTCAACCGCTTGGCGTGGTAGCGGGTATCACCCCGTTTAATTTCCCTGCGATGGTCCCCTTGTGGATGATGGCAAACGCGATTGCTTGCGGGAATACGTTTATTCTGAAGCCCTCAGAAAAAGACCCAAGTGCGGCGCTGTTTTTGGCTCAACTCCTCAAAGAAGCTGGCTTACCTGATGGAGTCCTGAACATCGTCCAAGGCGACGCCGTGGCGGTCAATCGGATTCTCGAGCATCCCGATATTGCGGCTGTTTCTTTTGTTGGCAGCACCCCAATTGCCAAGTACATCTACGAAACTGGCACCAAGCACGGCAAACGAGTCCAAGCCCTTGGCGGCGCGAAAAACCACATGATGGTGCTTCCAGATGCCGATCTTGACATGGCAGCCGATGCTGCTGTGAATGCCGCGTATGGCAGTGCTGGCGAACGCTGCATGGCAATCAGCATGGTGATTGCTGTGGGCGACATCGCCGATGCGTTCATTGAAAAAGTCAAAGAGCGCCTGCCCAAAATCAAAGTCGGTCCTGGCACTGACCCAACCGCCGAAATGGGTCCGCTGATTACCAAAGAACACCGTGACCGCGTAGCCAGTTACCTCGAGAATGCCCCCACCGAAGGCGCGAGTTTACTCGTGGACGGACGCAACCATGGCATCGAAGGCAATGGTTATTTCCTAGGCGTGAGCTTAATTGACCATTGCAAACCCGGTATGAAATGCTACGACGACGAGATTTTTGGACCTGTGCTTGGTGTGACAAGGGTCAGCAGTTACCAAGAAGGCTTGGCACTCATCAACGACAATCTATACGGAAACGGCACAGCCATTTTTACTCGAGATGGCGGCGCAGCTCGTCAATTCCAATACGAAGTCAATGTCGGCATGGTTGGCATCAACGTGCCAATTCCAGTGCCAGTTTCGTACTATAGCTTCGGAGGCTGGAAAGCCAGTTTATTCGGCGACACCCACATGTATGGACCCGAAGGCATTCAGTTTTACACCCGAGGAAAAGTCGTCACCAGCCGCTACCCAGACCCCAGCACCAGCAAAATAGACTTAGGCTTCCCACAAAACAGATAAACGCAAAAAGGAGGGACAAAGGAGATTTATGCTTTTGTTCCTCCTCTTTTGAGCTGCGGTAATTCCTCAGCGTTTTGTAAAAATTCATTCCAAACGTATCCCGCCGCACCAATCGCAGCAGCATTGCTGCCAAAAGCGCATGGCTCGAGACGAATGCTTCTAAATTCATCGCCAAATAAGCGCTTGTGAATTTCCTTGTCGGCTGGCTCGAGGATGTATTTGCTAAGCCTTGAGAATTGCCCACCAATGATGATTAACCGAGGGTCGAAAACATTGGCTAAACTGCCCAAGAAAAGCCCGAGGTACATGCCTGCCTTACTGATTAATCGCTTGGCAATCGGGTCTTGCTGCTCGAGTAAACCCAGCAGTTCCTCGATGCTCACCTCCCGTCCTGTTTCTTTTTTGTATGCGTCGGATAATGCCCATGCGCTGAATAACGTCTCGGCACAACCTTGATTGCCACATGAGCAACGCGCTCCGTTGGGTAGCACGGTCATATGACCGATTTCGCCTGCAAAGCCGCGTCTGCCTCGGTACAGCCGATGCTCGAGGATTAAACCACCGCCGATACCGGTTTCAATGTAGAGGTACAGTAAATCTGCACTTTGCTTGTGCTGTCCAAACATATACTCGGCAAAAACCGCAAAGTTCGCGTCGTTGTCCACATGTAAATTTGGCAATTCTGGTAGCCGCTCGAGAATCATGGTTTGTAGAGCAATGCGTTTCCAACCTAAATTTGGGGCGCGTAGCACCAAACCTTGGACAATATCCACTGGACCTGGCACACCAATGCCAACGCCTAGCACAGTACGGTTCTTGAGGTTTTGGTCAATTAGAACAGCGCGAATGTTCTGTTCTAAATGCTCGAGGGCTTGCGAAACTTGGCGGTAATCGCCACTACTTTGGGCGTGGGAAATAATTTTTCCATACGCATCAATAGCCACCACATTGATTTGTCCTACCCGAATTTCCGCGCCAATCAGCGCAAAATTTTCCACCGCTAAAGTCAGGGGCAAACTGGGTCGCCCGGGTGTTGAAACACTTTCGCTTGCCCCACTTTTCAGCCAGCCCATCTCCTCGAGTTCGGCTACGCCTTGAGAGACGGTGCTTTTGGTGATGCCAATTTGTTCGGCTACTGCACTTCTCGAGATGTCTGGTTCAGCCCAGACCAAGCGCAGAATTGCGCTGCGGTTGAGGCGTTTGAGCAATGTTTTTTCTCCTGCAATACCGCGCATCACCACTCCTTGACCAAGGCATGAACTGGAATTGGTTCGTTGATTGAACTAAAGATACCTGATTTTTGGCATTTGGGCAACAGGAAAGAGAAAAGGCAAAAGAGGAAAGAGAAAAGGCAAATCCCTTCAAGCCATAACTCGAGTTGCCCCAATTCTGATACCAAAGCACCCCTCTATGAGGGGTCGAGCGAAGCGAGAGGGAATCCGTGATACATTGCGTTTTTCTAATCATATTCTCGAGAAAATCGCTTGTTTTTGCTTGACTTTGCCCATCCAAGACAACCCACTTTATTTGACTCGAGTTTAACCTTGTAACCGATTACAGCTGCTTTGTAGTCTTGACAAGCATCCACACCCCGAGTTACCTTTATTTTGTTCGAGAAACGAATGAATTCATCAAGCCCATTCAAGGCACATCTTTGCTGGCGCAAATCGGTTATACTTACGCGAACGCAAATGTGAACTTGATACAGCAAAACCCCAAACGGGGTCTTGTGACTTGTGGACAAAGCGTTTCTGACCCTTTTGAGGAGGTTGTATGAAAAAATGGCAATTAGGAGCAATTGGTGCGCTTTCGCTGGGCTTACTCGGTGGCGTGTACCTCGGTGCAACAGCACAAACCATGGAAAAAATCGTGGTCGGCGTGAGCTGGTCAAACTTCCAAGAAGAACGCTGGAAGACCGACGAAGCTGCAATTAAAGGCGCATTGGCTGCGGCTGGCGCTGAATATGTCAGTGTTGACGCTCAATCCAGCGCTGAAAAGCAAGTCAATGATGTCAACACCTTGATTTCACGCGGTGCAAAGGCAATCATTCTTCTTGCCCAAGACAAGGATGCCATCGGACCAGCCATTGACGCTGCCAAAGCCGCTAAAATTCCTGTCGTGGCATACGACCGTTTGGTCGAAGATCCATACGCTTACTACTTGACTTTCGATAACGTCGAAGTCGGTCGTATCATGGCTCGTGAAGTCCAAAAGGTCAAACCAAGCGGTAACTACGTGTTCATTCGCGGAGATCCAGGCGATGCCAACGCAGGCTTTGTTTACGGTGGTCAAATCGAAGTCTTGAGCGCTGCGATCAAAGCTGGTCGCATCAAGAACGTGGCAGAACAAGCCACCGAAGGCTGGAAGCCAGAAAATGCCCAACGCAACATGGAACAAATCCTGACCCGTATCAACAACAAAGTTGATGCTGTCATGAGCAGCAACGACGGTATGGCAGGCGGTGCTGTAGCTGCTTTGGCGGCTGTCAAGCTGGCTGGTCCAAAAGTGGCAGTTTCCGGTCAAGACGGCGACTTGGGCGCTCTCAACCGCGTTGCCCTTGGCACACAAACTGTCTCGGTCTGGAAGGACTCACGCGCTCTGGGTAAGGCTGCTGGCGAAATCGCCATTCAACTTGCTAAAGGCACAGCTTTGACTGCGATCAAAGGTACCAAAGTCTTCAAAGACGGTCCAAAGAAAGTGGCTATGAACTCCACACTCCTTGCCCCAGTTGGTATTACCCGCAAGAACCTCAATGTTGTTCTTGATGCCAAATGGATTTCCAAAGAAGTTCTTTGCAAAGGCGTGAACAAAGCCCTTGTTGCCGTTTGTAAGTAAGTCCTAAAAACACGGGCGGATACGCATTTTGTGGCGTATTCGCCTGTTTTCATTGAGGTGTGTATGCAGAATGACCAAACGAATCGTCCTGCACAGCGGCAATCTTTTTTAACCAGTCTTGGTGTGGATATTCAACTTCTGACCTTGATTCTGGCATTGATCGCCGTATGGATTGGATTTCAAATTTGGAGTGGTGGACTTTTCTTATCGCCGCGTAACTTATGGACACTGACCGCCCAAACCGCCGTGGTTGGGATCATGGTTGGTGGCATGGTGTTGGTGATTGTAGCAAGACAAATTGACCTAGGTGTGGGCAGCGTCTTGGGGTTTACCGCCATGATTATGGCAGTCCTACAAGCCTCTGCTCCGATGGGCGCGGGTATACATTGGGTGCTGGCGATGCTGATTGGCATTGCTGTGGGGATGCTGATCGGCGCATTCAACGGTTACTTATCGGCATATTGGGGTGTTCCAGCTTTTGTGGTCACGCTGGCAGGAATGCTGGTGTTTCGCAATGGCACATTCAGTGTCTCGAGTTTTACGATTGCCCCACTTGACCCAACCTTTCAGATTCTGGGCGGTGGTGCAAACGGTTCTATTGGCGCATTATGGACATGGATTTTTGGCATTGCCGTGATTGCCTTGGTGGTCTGGCAAACCATCACTGGACGCTCGAGACGACAAAAAAATGGATTTAGTGTCCGCCCGATGTGGGCAGAAGCCTTGGTGCTGGGCGTAACGGTTGCCCTGATTCTGGCTTTTGTGATTGTCATGAACAGCTACCCCGTACCAGGTACAGACACCCCAAGCGGTATTCCTGTACCAACCTTGATTGCCTTAGCGGTGCTGGGCTACCTCAACTGGATGACTCGAGCCACACGCTTTGGTCGGTACATTTTTGCGATTGGTGGCAACCCAGAAGCCGCACTTTTGGCTGGTATTAACGTTAAACGCATGATGGTTTATATTTTCATGCTGATGGGCTTTTTAACTGCCATTGCCGCAGCCGTACAAGCCGCTCGTTTGAACAGCGCCACGCCAACCGTCGGACGAGACCTCGAGCTAACTGTGATTGCTGGTGCTGTGATTGGTGGTACGGTGCTGTCTGGTGGTAACGGCACGATTCTTGGTGCAGCACTCGGAGCGCTACTCATGAGCAGCCTCGAGAACGGCTTGGGCTTGGTTGGTGTTCGCACCGAGCAGCAAAAAATTTACTTGGGTATTGTGCTGCTTTTGGCTGTGCTGTGGAATGTGATCAGCACCCGCCGCAAAGGAGGCAGATGATGAATCCACTCATTGAAATGAACAACATCTCCTTGCGCTTCGGTGGCAACCAAGCACTTGATGATGTCTCGGTGAATTTATACCCCGGCGAAGTGGTGGGCTTACTTGGTCACAATGGCGCGGGC
>JAAFJQ010000192.1 GCA_013298185.1 Deinococcales bacterium | reverse complement strand
TGCATCAGGTTACGCAGTGCCTCCTCGAGGTCTTTTTGCAATTGCTCGATCTTGGAGTCATCGGTGGCATCGTTCTGCACAGCCAATCTGGCTTCATCCGAGAGGCTTTGAACTTTGTCTTTCAGGTCTTGCGGGGCGCTGGCACTTTCGGTGATTTGCTTCTCGGCGTTGATCCGCAGCGCATCGAGGGCGTTGCGCTTCTCGATTTTTTCACGGCGACCTTTGTCAGCTTCGGCGTTCAGTTCGGCTTCGCGCACCATGCGGTCAATTTCGTCTTTGCCGAGGGTGGTGGTGTTCTCAACGCGGATGTTGGCTTCTTTGTTGGTGGATTTTTCCTTGGCAGTGACCCGCAAAATACCGTTGGTATCCAGATCAAAAGTCACTTCAATTTGTGGCACTCCGGCTGGCATCGGTGGGATACCCTCGAGCTTGAAGCGCCCAAGGCTCTTGTTGTCGTTCGCCATGCTGCGTTCACCTTGGAGGATATTGATTTCCACGCCGGGCTGATTGTTTTCTGCTGTGGTGTAAATCTCGGTTTTGCGAGCTGGCACAGCCGTGTTACGGCTAATCATCGGGGCAACCAAACCACCTTTGACTTCAACACCCAAGGTAAGCGGTGTGACATCCACCAGCACAATATCGCCCACCGAGTCATCGCCGCTGAGGATCGCAGCTTGCACCGCCGCACCAAGTGCCACGGCTTCGTCAGGGTTGACGCTTTCATTTGGGGTCTTGGAAAGCAGTTTTTCAACCAAGGCTTTGACGGCTGGGATGCGGGTGCTACCGCCGACCAGAATCACTTCGTCAATTTGGCTCGGGGTCAGTTTGGCATCTTCTAAAGCCTGTAAAACTGGCTTGCGGCAACGCTCAAAGAGGTCAGAAACCAAGCCTTCAAATTGCGCTCGAGTCAGTTTTTTCTCGAGGTGCAATGGGGTGCGGGTCTCTGGGTCAAAAGTGATAAACGGCAAGGAAATCGTCGTCTCGAGGGCGCTCGAGAGTTCAATCTTGGCTTTTTCGGCTGCTTCAATCAGACGTTGCAGGGCTTGCGGGTCTTTGCGAAGGTCAAATTTATTTTCCTCTTCAAAGCTCTTGGCGAGCCAACTGACGATGCGTTGGTCAATGTCCGCGCCGCCCAAGTGGGTGTCGCCGTTGGTGGATTTGACTTCAAAGACACCATCGCCAATCTCGAGGACGGTCACATCGAACGTACCGCCGCCCAAGTCAAAGACGAGGATTTTTTCGTTGCCTTTTTTGTCTAAGCCGTAGCTCAGCGCAGCCGCCGTGGGTTCGTTGATGATTCGCAGCACGTTTAAGCCAGCGATTTTACCAGCAGCAGCCGTGGCTTCGCGCTGGGTGTTATCAAAATACGCTGGAACAGTAATCACCACGTCGGTGACTTTATAACCAAGTTTGCTCGAGGCATCGTCCACCATTTTACGCAGCACCATGGCGCTGATTTCCTCGGGGGCTTTTAAGCCATCGGAAGTCTCGACCCGCACGCTACCGTTTGGACCTTCGACCACTTTGAATGGAGCGCGACCAGCTTCTTCGCGCACTTCGTCCCAACGGCGACCAATGAAGCGCTTGACCTCAAAGAAAGTGTTGGATGGATTCAGTGGCGCTTGGCGCTTTGCCACGTTACCGACGAGTTTATCTGCGCCTTTGAATGCCACCACGCTCGGGGTAGTGCGCGTACCTTCCGAGTTGACAATCACATCGGGTTTTCCACCCTCGACGATGCTAATCACGCTGTTGGTTGTACCTAAATCAATTCCCACGGCTTTTGCCATAATCCACGCTCCTTCATCAAAATACTCGAGAAGATTTCTCGAGTAACAGTGTTCTACACACTTTTCTTATGCGCTCAACGCTCTAGCGTCTTGCATTGAACAGAGTGTAGCAATCAGAGCGAGAATTGTCAATAGACTTGAGTGTGGTTGTATCAAGTTTAGAGAAAAGATAAAAGGTGAAAGAGAAAAGTGGTTGGTTGGCTTTTCTCTTTTCTCTTTAACCTAGGCTAGCAGGCACTCGAGATGGCTTTCTAAATTCAATATCTTCGGGTTCGCCGCCGTCTTCGCGGACAATTAAATTTGGGTTTTGGGTGCGTAAGTAATCCACGATACCCCAGACCAAATCGTCGGGGGTGCTGGCGGCGCTGGTGATGCCAATGGCTTTGACACCCTCGAGCCATTCGCTTTTGATGTCGTCAGCGCTGTCAATGCGGTACGCCTCGGGGGTGAGTTCTTCGGCGAGTTCCACAAGGCGCATTCCGTTGCTCGAGGTCAGGCTCGAGACAACCAAAAAGACATCCACTTGCGGGGCGATGACTTTGACGGCAGCTTGGCGGTTTTTGGTGGCGTAACACAGGTCACTTCTCGAGGGGATGGTCAGGTTGGGAAAGCGGCGTTTGAGGATGTCCACGGTTTTATCGGTGTCATCCACGCTTAAAGTGGTTTGGGTCAGGACGATGCACTTGTTGGGGTCGGGGACTTGGACGGTGTGCGGGTCTTGCATTTTTGGGTCGGCTTTGCGGTTGCCGACAACATTGACCAAAATGGTGTTGTCTGGAGCTTCGCCTTGTGTGCCAATGATTTCTTGGTGTTGGCTCGAGTCGCCGATTAAGAGAATGCTGTAGCCCATAGCAGCGTAACGTTTGGATTCAGAGTGGACTTTGGTGACCAGTGGGCAGGTGGCATCGAGCGTGGTCAAACCGCGTCTGCCCGCTTCCTCGCGCACTTTGGGGGAAATTCCATGAGCGCTAAAAACCACGGTTTGCCCTTGACCGCTCATGCCCTCGAGTTCGGCTAGGTCTTCGACAAAACGGACATTGTGTTGGGCTTCTAAGCGTTGCACCACGGTTTTGTTATGGACTATCGCGTGATAGGCAACGATGTCGCCTTCGCCGCTTTGTTTGTTTTCCGTGGCAGCTTCCTCGAGTGCTTCGATTGCCATGACCACACCAGCACAATACCCTCGAGGACGAGCCAGTATGACAGTCTCAATCATGCGCTCAGCTTAACGCGCTAAGCACAGGGCAGGTGTCTCGAGCTTAGAACACAGTTTGAGCGGATGGCATGGCTTTTTTGAGCAGCGCTTTGCACTCGCGGTTGATTTGCCTTTGCAAGCGCCAGCGCTTCAAGCCTCGAGCCGATTGAAGCTCTAAGCGTTTCTCGAGTTCAGCACGGATTTTCTGCTCGAGTGCGTGTTCAAGGTGGTAGGAACTTGAAAATGCAATGGAGTTCATAACAAATACGGTAGCACAATTTGGTGACTCGCTTGGAAACACTTGACGTTGACTAGTGTACTAGATATATAATACACTCATACTAAAAAGGAGGCTTATGACGGACTTTGATACCAACAAGCCAATCTACCAACAAATCGCTGAAGATATTCTCAAAAAAGCGGTGCGAGGCGAAATTTTACCAGGTGATCGAATCCCAAGCGCTCGAGAGTACGCCAGTCAAAAACTGGTCAATCCCAACACCGTGGTCAGGGCTTTCCAAGACCTCGAGCGAGAAGGTCTGGTGGTGGTCAAACGCGGCTTAGGCAATTACTTAACCACGGATACCACACGACTTGAAGATGCCAGATTTCAATTGGCACAAAAAACACTTATCCAATGCGCCAAGGACTTACGAGAACTCGGTTACACGACCAAACAAATTCAGCAATTGCTCAGTCAACAACTCGAGGTGATGAAATGATTCAGGTTAATCAACTTGGCAAAAAATATGGTCAGACCACGGTTTTGCAAGATGTCAGTTTTCAGCTTCCGCAAGGGCAGTTCTTGGGTTTACTCGGAGTCAATGGTGCTGGTAAAAGCACCTTAATAAAGATTCTGGCGGGACTGACCCCACCAAGCCAAGGCAGTGTTGGGTGGGCAAACAAGATTCGATTTGACAAAGCAGCAGTTTCATACATGCCTGAAATGGATCATTTTTACACCCATTGGTTGGCTAAAGATGCCTTTTCGTTTCATGCCGATTTCTTTGCCATGAATAAGCAACGTTTTTTGGATGCGCTGGATTTCCTAAACGTGCCTCTGCACAAGCAATTCTCGCAACTGTCCAAAGGCAATCGAACCAGAATGCGTCTTGCCATTGCTCTGGCTCGAGAAGCACAATTGTTTTTATTTGACGAACCTCTGAGTGGCATAGATCCTTTCGCACGCCAAGAGATTTTACGCGCCTTGGCAGTTGAGTTTCGCTGCGAGGATGCAAGTTATATCCTTGCCACCCATCAAATTCTCGAAGCTGAAGCCTTATTTGATCGTGTTCTGGTGCTGAAAAGTGGCAAAACCCTACTCGAGGGTCAGGCTGAAACCATTCGGCTTCAATGGGGTAACAGCATTCTCGAGGCTATTCGTTCGGCGGCAAAAGAATGAGTTACTTTTTTCGATTGTGGCTTCACGAAGCCAAGCGTGGTGCATCATCTCTTACACTTGCCGTATTGGGTTCGGTGGTCTGTTTTGGTTTATTTAGTCGTTTGGGGAAAACTCCAGAAGAGCAGATGCTTGTACCTTTGATCTTGGTGTTACTGCTACCTGTGGTTTGGGGCGTGGTGGGAAGTTACCTAAGTTTCTCCAGCGAATACAACAACAAACGAGATTTGTTACTGCGTAGTTTGCCATGTCATGCGTTTTACCTTGTGCTTGCTAAATTCATGTGGACTGCAACTTGCAGTATGATTTTGCTATTTTTGATTCCAATTTTTGCACCAGTTTTTTATGATTCAAAAATGACCAAGTGGCTACAACTTTCGAGCGGTTGGATCACCTATGGTGTGTGTTGGTCATTTTTCTCGAGTCTCGGGATGGCTGCGGCAATTCTTGGACGAAGCTCAGGAAAGTACGTCACCTTGACCAGTGGAGCAATTATCTTAGGTTTGTCGGTTGTCTGGTTTTTATTGGCTACACCTGCTGCCGGAATTGAAACTTTAGGTGCTTGGACACTTCCCATGCCGATTTTTATTGGGGTTGGAGTCACCCCGATCACATTTCCGATTTTTTCTACAGGAATGTTGATTGGACTACTTATTGTTTCTTCATTGGTCTTGGAACGCCAAGATGCGTAGTTGAGTCAACCGAAACATTGAATTATTTCAACTCGAGGCGCATGAACATTTCAGCAATGGATTGATTCTGGTAGCGCAGCGCATCAGGCTCAAAGCCGTACTGCACAAAGCCAAGCGAAACATACAAGGCTCGAGCGGGGGCGTTGTGTTCTGTCACCGCTAAGAGTAGTGTCTCGAGTCCATCAATCGTTTTGGCTCGAGAAATCAGTTGCTCGAAAAGCTGGCGTGATAATCCACGCCCACGAAACTCGGGGTGAATATAGACGCTGAAAATATCGGCTTTGTGCTTGGTTTTTTCCCTTGTGGAAACTTCACAGCGGGCTAAGCCAATCAGCTTGTCTTGGTCAAAAACACCAAGGGTAAATGATGACTGGCTCGAGAGCATGAATTGTATTCTTTCAATGCTGCGTTTTTCTTCGTCTTGCACACTCGAGCCAAATGACGTCGGTGATTCCTGCATAGCAAATACGCGCAGGGTTTTGAAGGCAAGTGCATCGGCTGGCTCGAGTTGGCGGATGTTCAACTGAACACCGCCACACTTAAGAAGTAATATGCCACAGGCAAGGCAAACAGCAAACTGTCTAAGCGGTCTAACAGCCCACCATGTCCGGGCAGGAACGTGCCACTATCCTTAGCACCGAGGCTGCGTTTAATCACGCTTTCTGCTAAATCGCCAAGTTGCGCGGCGGATGACACAAGAATGGCAAACAACCAAATTTCCCAGACACGCACTTCGGGAATAAAACTGCGAATCGCTTCTTGCAGCAAAAAAACCATCAGGGCGCTAAACGCCAACCCACCAAGCGCTCCCTCGAGGGTTTTGCTTGGGCTGATTTCTGGCGCCAGTTTGCGTTTGCCAATTAAGCCACCAACAAAGTAGGCGCCGGTGTCAGAGGCAAATGCGCCAACAGCTGCAATAATCGCATACCAAAAGCCAAGTACGCCATCAGGGTAGTAACGCAACAGCAAACCAAAAGACAGCAAAAACGGAATGTAGAGCATTCCAAATAAACTGGTCATGATTCGCTCGAGAGGGCGCTCAGATGGACGCACCACCTCAACGATCATCACCCACATCAGATATGCCCACATCACGATTTCACGCCACGGGATTTTAGGTGGAATAAACCAAATGCCTTCAGATAACCACGGTTGACTGGCTAAAAGCATCAGCATCGCAAAGACATAAATGCTGCGTCCGCCAACCGCCAAACCGGCTTTTCGCGCCATCGTGCGGAACTCGTATAAACCAATGGAGACTGCCACTGCCAGCATTGCGGTTAAGGATGCCCAACCCGCCCATGTTGCCAGCACAACTGTACCAAACGCCACCAACGACCAAAAAATGCGTTGCGGTAAAGTGCTAAAAGCGCTGGACTTGGTTGCCATCGTGCAAGAGATTACCATTTTTGATGAAGAACTGAGTTGGAAAACAATAGGCTCAAGAAAACATGTGCTGTACGGGTTGATGGACTCACTTCAACAGTTTTCTTGCCTTCATCCTTTGTCCTTCTTCCTTGGTCAAATCCGATTTGACAAATATCGAATCATATCCTAAACTGATTTTATGAATACCGAATCAGATTTAACCGATGCTGCCAAAATCGCAGCCCATTTCGACAAACTCACACGGCATGTGGCAAACAGCTTTAAGCGTCAACTCGAGGTGGCTCGGGCGGCTGGCGACCAAGATGAAATCATCAAGCAGCAAATCAAACTCGAGGTCTTAAAGGCAGCTCGAGGCATGTTTGCAGGTTCGTACAAAGTGGCGCTGAAGGTCAAACCAGAAGGGGATTGGTCTGATGTCTAATTTAGAAACCAAAGCCGATTTTTTCAAGGCATTGTCGCATCCAAGTCGGCTGCTGATTTTGGGGTTATGCAAACAAAAACCACGGCATACCGAAGAAATCGCCGAGATTCTTAAACTCTCCAAAGCCACGGTTTCACATCACCTGAGTTTACTTGCCACGGCTGGTTTACTCGAGTCAGAGCGCGACCAGTATTACCAGAATTACAAACTGCAACATGAACTGCTCGAACGCAAGATCGAAGAGATTATTTTTGAAGGCGTCAAAGGATTTGCCGATGCCACCGACCCTTTTCGGGCAAAAGTGCTACGGGATTTTTTTAAGCACGGGCGTTTAAGCCAAATTCCAGCTCAACGCAAAAAACGCGAGATTGTCCTCGAGAAAATCGTGCAGAGCTTTGAATATGACCGCGCTTACCCAGAAAGTGAAGTCAATCAAATCATCCTCGAGTTTCATGATGATTTTGCCACCCTGCGCCGTGAATTGATTGGTTTGGGTTGGCTGCACCGCGAAAACGGGATGTACTCGAGGGTCAAAGTATGAAGTACAAATTTGTTTTCGTAAATCACATAGAGCCTCCGAAAGAATGTCATTTCATTGCCGCTACAGGGCAGACACGGAGGTCTGCCCCTACTTTCAAGGCATAAAAAATACGTCAGGTAGGGGCGAACCTCTGTCTGTCTATCGGTGTTTGTTTGTGTCGTGCTTACGAAGCTGCTTCGCAGCAATATTTAAATGCCCTGCTTTTCTATTCATGTATTCAATAAAAAAATTCCAAAACGAGAACTTTTCGGAAGCTCTATAAATCACAGGACTGACTTGTTTTTTAACGTAATTGGGATTATGCTATGACCAGAATAAACAGGAGGTCAGCATGAATGATTTTCAAGCAGTTTTTTTGCAGCTCAAAGCCATTTTAGAGCCGTACCAGAGTCAGTTGGTCTTAGTCCACGATTTACCAAACAAGTACTACCTGAATTTGCATCACACCCGAAAAGACGGCTATCAAATTTTTTTTAGCAGTGCTGAAATCAAGAAAAATTATGTTTCATATCACCTACAAGCCCTTTACTTCCATCCAGAACTGCTCGAGGGTGTCTCAGAGAATCTTCAAAAACGAATGCAGGGCAAGGCTTGCTTTAACTTCAAAAAACCCGAGCCTGAGCTATTTGCGGAACTCGAGGCACTGACCCAAACATGTTTAGAAAAATTCAAGGAGGTCGGCTTATCAT
>JAAFJQ010000191.1 GCA_013298185.1 Deinococcales bacterium | reverse complement strand
AGATCTCCTTGGAGCATCTTCAAAATCGTCCTTCCTTGCAAAGCGAACTCGGGGTTCAGGCAGCCGTTCGGACTCGGTTGAAGCGAAGTTCAGCACAACAGTCTTGCTGACGGACGACCTCGAAGGTCTAGGTGCGCTTGGACTTGTTGTACTGACTCCTATTATTAACTTACAAGGTGCTGCTTTGGGTCAAGAAGCGCGTTTTTTGACAGCCACAAATCGAGCGAAGCTCGTGGAAACGCAGGAATACAGGAAAAAAGAGTCCAACAGGGTGACGAAGTCGGGTGAGGGGCTGACTGACTGCGCTGTTGTGCTGACTGACAGGTTGTTGATTTGCTGTTGCTCTCCAGTGAAGCCAAATAAAAAACCTCGAGAAGCCAAAGTCTCGAGGTTCAAAGTATTGCTTGTTTAAGCGCTGAGTTTAGCCAAGGCTGTCTCGAGGGCTTTATCTCGAGTGGCAATCACCTTAAAGTTATCCACGCCTTCATCACCTAAGGCTTTTAAGAGGTTTGGCACACTGGTTCGCACGGATATGGCGTAGTTCCGCAGGGCAGTGTTCCATTCTTCAGCCTCGAGCTTTGTGCCTAGCACTTCGGTCAGTTTCTCGAGGGCAAGGTCATTGCGGACGCGCAACTGAGCGCCTGTGGCAATGTCAGCTTCAAATTCCTCGAGTTTATTCTCGAGTTTTAGGTACTCGCGGTAGGCTTTGAGGGTGATACCTTGTTTTTTCAGGTCGTTCTCGAGGTCGGCTTCCATGGCTTCTTTGCGACGCTCGAGCAGCACACTTGGAATCTCTAAGGTGCTGCCTTCACCGAGTTTTTTGACAAATTCGTCGCGCCGAGCTTGCTTGCCATTAATCACAGCTTGGGCTTCGAGGTCTTGCCTGACTCGAGCAGTCAGGGCTTCAACACTGTCCACATTCTCGAGTTGGAAGCTCTTGGCAAAGTCTTCGTTCAGTTCTGGTACAGCTTTTTGTTTGATGTCCAGGATTTTGACTTTGAGAAGCGTTTGTTCAACATCTTCGGATTCGCCACCCGCTACGACCACTTCGACTTCTGCGCCCACGCCTTGACCAAGGAGGGCGTTTCGCACACCAGCCTCAGCACGCTCGAGGTACACAGGGTAGGTCTTGCCAGCGTCCTCGCCGTCAAGCATTTCGACATTGACCAAGTCTTCGGCTTGGGCTTCGCGCTCGACTTGTTCGTAGGTGGCGCGGCTTTGTTGCAGTTCGGCTAGGGCTTTTTGGACATCTTCATCCGTCACCACAGGTGCGGTAGCTTCGATGGTGAATGCTTCCCAGTTTGGCAAGGTCACTTCGGGGTAATTCTCGGCATCCACGGTGAATTCAAACTCCGCGCCTTTCTCGAGTTTGCCAGCGTCAACATTGGCGCTTAAAAGAATCAAATCGAGTTCCTTGACGGCTTTGCCATAGTTTTGCTCAATCAGGTGCTTAGCCACTTCGTTATCCACGAAATCCGAGCCAACCCGTTTTTCAACCACGGCTTTAGGAGCTTTGCCCTGACGAAAGCCCGGAACGCGCACTTCGCGCACCAAAGCATTCACAATATTGTCAAAAGCCTTGCTGACCTCAGTGGCTGGAACAACCACTTTGAACTTCACTTTATTACCTTCACGCAACAATAACTCTGCCATTTGCAAACTCCTTAAGTTTGTTTCATCTTCTTTGTGGTACAAGATAGACCTTCTTTGTGGTGCGAGAAGCGGGACTTGAACCCGCACACCTTGCGGCACTGGATCCTAAGTCCAGCGCGTCTACCAATTCCGCCATCCTCGCATCAAGCCGAAAGAGCCTACAACAAGAAAGCCAAACTTTCAATAAAAAAAGACCCGAGATAACCTCGAGTCCTTCTTTTGGGGTGGGAGACGGGACTTGAACCCGCGACCTCCGCTTCCACAGAGCAGCGCTCTAACCGACTGAGCTACGCCCACCGCGCGAAGCAAAGTGTAAACGGGAAGAGGCGATGTGTCAATACGTTGGGGTTGAAGAAGGACGAAGGATAAAGGACAAAGGCGGTACTGCACGGATTTCTCGAGAAATACTTTCCTAGCTTAGGACTTACGCGCAGTATCAAAAAATGCCCTCTCACAGGGCGACCACTCCGCACCCCGCGTTTACGGGGTTAGACCCCGCAAAGCGTGGGTGGCGGTGGGTCGCCCCTACGGCTGGACTGCAAAAAACATTGTGTCCAACTGTAGGGGAGGGGCTTGTCCCCTCCCTGACCTGCGTACTGAGCTAAATGCCAGAAGCTGCTCTTATATCTGCACAGGCTCAGACAAAATCCCATATGTGCCAGGTCCAACGTGGGCTGAAATCACTGCACCGCATTGAATCACGCCGAATTCTTCGACCCCGAGTTTTTTACCTTCTTCCCTTGCCGCTGCGACATCTTCGGGCTTATCGGTGTAAACATAGGCAGCGCGTACTTTGCCGTGCTTGGCAGTGTATTCGCGCAGGTTTTTGATGACATTTTCTAAAGCCGCCCTTGCGCCGCGTTCGCGTCCTGCGGGTTCAATTTTACCGTCCACCAAGTGCAAAATCGGTTTGATGCCAAGTAAACCGCCCAGAAGTGCTTGGGCGCCGCCAATTCGCCCGTTTTTCTTTAAGAAATCCAAACTAGCAACTGAGAAACGCAAATTGGCGAGGCTCGAGGCTTTTTCTAAGGTTTTCATGACTTCTTCTAAGCTCGAGCCAGCTGCTAACATGCGCTTGGAGCGTTCGACCATCATAGCAAGCGCTCCACTGGCGGCTCTCGAGTCAAATACACTGACCCGCCCACCAAAGTCCCTGGCGGCGAGTTCAGCCGAGTTGTGTGTGCCACTGAGCTTGCCTGAGATGTGCATTGAAATGACATGGTCGTGGGTGCTGAGCAGGCGTTCGTATTCGCGCTGGAAATCCACTGGGGTGGGTTGACTGGTGCTTGGCATGGCAGCGCCAGCTTTGACCCCATCAAAAATATCGTGGGTGTTAATCTCGAGAACGTCTTTGTGTACGCCATTTTTGAAGTTCACGTAGAGTGGCACAACCGTGACGCCCATCTGGGCGGCTTGGTCTGGTTTAATATCCGAAGTTGAATCGGTGACAAGAGCGATTTTCATGGTTTCTCCTTTAATGATTGCGAGGAGATTAGCATGAGTAGCTTCAAGGAATGTGGTAAAAAGCTGTATTTCAAAGCAAAATCGTGAGCTAAATCACTTAAAAAACAGGTTTTATCCTTTGAGTCTGCCGGTTTCAGCATTGGCATGAAACTCGAGGTACTTCAGCCACGCTCGAGCGCTGAGGCCGCCCATCATGTTATGTGCTACTTTGTTGTTGTTGCCTTCAAAAAATGGCACGAGTTCAACCAATTCGTGTCTTGTATCACGCAGTTCGGTCAGCAAGACATTCCAAGCACTGCTTTCAGGCGAGTAATAACTTTTGCTCGAGTCCAACACCAAAGGTTTTTCGCCCAGCAGCACCCGCAGACGGTTTGTACCCCAGCGTTCTATCGCCACCACATGACGCAGTAATTCGCGGCTTTTGGGGGTATCGCCAAGTTCTGTGTAACGCGCTAAGAGTTTATCGCCACTGGTTTTGAGTTTTTGTGCATGGGTGCTAAGAGGGGTCTTGTTCTCGAGGAACAACGACGCAAAAAATTTCATCATATGAGGTCATTGTACGGGGTCAAGGGCTGAGACAAACATAGGGTATGGCACGATTCTTAAAGGCTATAGCCGCTTTTTCATTGGGTGGTTAGGAGCGTACTCGATCAAATCCCAAAGGTTGCCGTATAAATCCTTGAAGACCGCCACTGTGCCGTAATCCAATGTTTTGGGTTCACGAATAAATTCGACCCCTCGAGTTAGAAAAGCATGGTAATCACGCCAGAAATCATCGGTGGCTAAGAACAGAAAAACCCGCCCGCCAGCTTGATTGCCAATAAAAGCCTCTTGCTCTGGTTGCGAAGCTCGAGCCAGCAAAATCGTTGCACCACTCGAGTTGGCTGGGGCAACGACCACCCAGCGTTTGTCTTGCTCGGGCTGATACGTATCTTCGAGCAGGATAAAACCCAGTTTCTCTGTGTAGAAAGCAATGGCTTCGTCGTAATCTCGAACCACAAGGGCAAGATGGGCAATGGCATGGTGCATGGGCTTAGTCTATCTGGTTTCGCTCGAGATGTCGCGCCCAGATGTTCTCCCAGAGCATTGGGCTTTCTGGTAACTCAAGCCGAAAATACTCGAGCAGCACGCGCTGGTAATCAGCAGCATTTTCTAAAGTGCGCTGGGTTTGACCATTCTCTGTAAGAACACTCAGCACCGCCCCGCGCAAGGTGTACAAGGCTTCTTGGGTCATGCGTTGACAGACGGTGGTGCGAACAAAACCACTCTCGGGCGAGGTTTGTAAAGCCGTGCAGCGTTCTTGAAAATAATTCAAATCTCGAGGCTCGAGTGAAAAGACAAAACCAGCGGTGTTGCTGTCATTAAAATTGTGCATTGTCCATAACGCCCCGTCAAAGCTCATGTCGTACTCGAGAAACCCTGCTTGGTAATGCCCTTGGCGCAGTGGCAAAGGGCTGATTGCCCCATCGCCAAAGCCAACATCGGCTAGGTACGCCCTGTCCTCGAGTTGTACCAGCAAAATCATATGGTCACCATCTGGGGTTATGCCATGAGGACGCAACACACCCGAGGAAAGCATCTGCACCTGAAAACCCATTTTCCGAAGCGCCCAAGCAAACAAACTGTTCATTTCAAAGCACCAACCACCGCGTTTCTCGAGGACAATTTTTTCATAAGCTCGGGTTTGGTTTAGAATCAATTTGCGCCCAAGATGAATGTCCAAATTCTCGTAAGGAATGCTCTCTAAATGCGCGGCTTGAATCGCGTTTAAGGTCGTGAGTGTTGGCTCGAGGCTACCTGTGTAACCGATGCGTTGCAAATAAGTGCTTAGTTCCATGGGTGTATTCTCTCACACAGTAGCAGGGCTGGTTCTTCTTTGACCATTCAAAAACACACCCAACCAAGTATGCCGCACCAACAGATGGTAACTCGAGAACAGCACAGCAAAAGCAATCACCAGAATCAATGGGAATTTAATCAACCATGACCACTCGAGTCTGGCAAATACGGTTTGTAAAACCATCACCAGTGGTAAGTGCATCAGGTAAATCCAGTATGAAGCATCGGCAACGTAACGCCGTAATGTATTGGGTTGATTCCAGAATTTCATGGCAAAACCAATCAAGGCAAAAACAGCAGACCATGCCGCTAAACCATAAACACTGGCATACAAGAATTTATCCTGCTCGAGCGGTCTGAGCAGTGGTGTCGTGCCGAGCGTGCTGAGGAAAAATGTAAATCCTGCACCCGCCAACAGCGCGTAAACCCACCACAAACGCTCGAGCTTATGCAGCAAATCGGTTTGACGATGCAGCAGCCAACCAAACATAAATGCCGAACCATAGGCGAGCAACGCCGCTAAGTTTGGATACAGGTTTTGGTCTGGTGTGGGAATGCCGAACCAGCCAAGCCAATTGGGTTGAAAGTACAAACCCACAATCATTGGTGCAACCAGCAAAGGCAGTCCAACAAATTGAACCATGCTAGGCAGGATTGCATCGGCGGCTCGAGCCAAAACGGGAATGCGTGTCAGCACAGTTCTTAAGACCAAAACGATGACATAAAACAAAACCAGCAGATACAAAAACCACAAATGCAACAATGGGAAATTATTTGGTGAAAGCGGCGGCGTTTGTGGGGCTGAAGGCATCACACCACCATTGGCAATCTGGGCATTCCAACCAAGTATCAACAACACTGCCATGAGGAGTGGAAACCAGAAAACCACGAGTGGTAGGAAAATTCGTTTGAACCGATCCCAAATAAAACCTCGAGTACCAAGCCGATGAAAAACAAGACGCGCAAAAAAACCTGCCAGCACAAAAAAAGTGAGCATCCTAAAACCATGCAGCACAAAGAAAAGGACACCAAGTACATCGCTGCGGCTCGAGTCAACCGTGACCCAAAGTTGCATACCAGGTAAAAAAGACATGGTGGTATGAAGCACCACACCAAGCAGCAATGCCACACCGCGCACCGCATCTAAAGCATGAAGACGTTCTCGAGGAGGGTTGTTTGCAGACATGTTTTCCTTTGAGGTTGCGAGGCGGGCAACCTTGAATCTTTGAAATCGTGATCATAGGGCTTAAATCAAGTCTTTTTTCCGTGATTGCACATAAAATGTGACTGACAGTAATGCCAGTATTACCATTACCTCGAGCAGCAAAATTGTTGTCAGGGTCGAATTCCAGACCATGCTTGAGCTGGCAATGGCGGTTTTGATGTCTGGCAAGCTGCCAACATAGAAAATAAAGGCGTTCAAGGTTAAATTACCAACAATAATTCCAAAACTTGCCCAACCTTGGGATTCAGTGATCACCGAAATCGAGAGCAGCAAGCAGTAATTCAGCAGCAACTCGAGCAAAACCACCAGCACAAAGGCAAAAAAACCATCGGGGAGAGCAGCTTGGTTGGTAATCAAAATGTAACTCGAGATTAAAAAAGCTGTCCAAGGAATCAGAAAAATCAGCAGGCTTGAGATCATTTTTGCGGTGGTGTATTCGCGCATCGAAATTGGCAAGCTGAGGATGAATAATCGTGTTTGGGTGCTGCGTTCTCCGACCACCAAACTGGTGGCGAGGATGCCGCCGAAGGCAATGATCACGGTTAAGAGCAAAATGCTACCTGCGGTAAACCAGATGCTGTTTTGAAGACCAACCAAGAGCAGTGCTAGAAAACCAAGCAGAACACTGCCCAGCACCGTTGGGCGTTGAAAGTACCAGTCTTTATAAATCAGTTTTTGCACCAAGAAGTAATTCATGCTGCGTTCCTCCGCATGTGTTGAACGTTTGCCACAAAAATTTCCTCGAGCGACATCGTGTCGGTGTGCAGCACATTTGCGCCTATCGCGTTGTATTTGGCTTCGAGGGTGCGGCTGTATTGGTTGGTGGTGATGATCACCAAACGCCCTTCGCCGTTGCTCGAGACGACTTCGGGTAGCTGTGGCAGTTGCACGCCAACAGGCACTTCGAGGCGGAGTTTGCGCCATCGGTCTAGGTAATCTTCTTTGTTGCTGGCGCCCACCAAGCGCCCTCGGTCAATGAAGGCAATTTGGTCAGAGATTTGTTCTACATCCAGTGTATTCTGCGAGGAGAACAAAATGCTGCGTTCCTCATCAGCAAGCACCGCCATCAATTCGGTTAGCACTTCCGAGCGAGCAATCGGGTCTAAACCTGTGGTGGGTTCATCCAGCATCAGCAGCTTTGGGCGGCGTGCCAGTGCCAGTAGAATCGTGGCTTTGACCCGTTGACCATGCGAAAAACCCTTGAGTTTTTGCTTGGCTTGCAAATCAAAGGATTTCAGCAGGTGCTTGGCATAATTTTCGTCCCAGACAGGGTAGATTGAACGAATCCAATTCATGTGCCACTCGAGGGTGGCTTGTGGGTACAAACGCATGTCCTCGGAGATATAACCGATGTCCCATTTGACTTGATCGGCGTGCTTTGGGAGGGGTTTTCCCAGCACTTCAATGCTGCCAGAATCGGGTTGAATCAAGCCCATTAGCATTCGCAAGGTGGTGGATTTTCCTGCGCCGTTTGCGCCGATAAAACCCATGATGCTGCCAGTGGGTAACTCGAGGCTCTCGAGGCTGAGTTGGAAGTGGCTGTATTGTTTTTTGATTTGCTGCATGGCTAAGGCATTCATGAGGTCGTCTCCAAAAGTGGTGCGTAGGCATCTTCGATACGTTCAATCAGTTGCTCTTGACCAATGCCGAGTAAGTTAGCGAGTTGTACGGTGCGCTCGAGTGATTGCGAGAATTCTTCTTCATACAAACGTGGTGCGAGGTTGGGGGTGTCTGCCACCATCGAACCCTTGCCGTGTTGGGTGATGATAATCCCGTCTCGCTCGAGTTCTAGGTAAGCGCGTTTGATCGTGATGACACTGACTTTGGTGTCCATTGCCAATTGTCGAATCGAGGGGAGGACATAGCCTGCTTGCCAATCGCCAACGGCAATACGTTGTTTGATCTGCTCGATGATTTGCAGGTACATCGGTCGTCCATCGGTTTGGGAAACCATCAGGT
>JAAFJQ010000190.1 GCA_013298185.1 Deinococcales bacterium | reverse complement strand
AGTCAATGTCGAAACGCTCTAAAACAAAGCCTTTACCCGCAGGGTTTTTCTTGCGTTCAATGGTGATGACTTGGCTCGGGCAGACTTTCTCGCACGCAAGGCAGGAGACGCAACGGTCTGAGCCATCTTCGTTTTTGATGAGTGCCAAACTCTGCACACTGGTTGGTGGCAGTTTCGGCATTTCAAACGGGTACATCTCGGTGAAGACAGGGTCAAATTGCTCTTCGTAAGTTTTTTCCATGCCCTTGCCAACGCCAGAGACGGCGTTCCAGATGTCTTTGAGTAAACTCATGCTTTCACCTGCTTTGCGGGGAAGAACGCACCGCGAATAATCATCACCAAGAATGTGCCGCCAACCAGAACGGAGATGGTGATGCCAACGGCGGGCATCAGTCTCGAGAAGGCAGCCAGAATCAAACCAATTAAGGACAGCGGAATTAAGCCCTTCCAGCAGAGTTCCATCAGTTGGTCATCGCGGAAACGGGGCAGTGTGGCACGAATCCACATGTAGAAGTAGACACCAGCAGCGCCTTTGAGTAAGAACCAAAAACTGTATTGCGCTCCGACCAATAAGCCGCCGGGTTGGAATAAGGTATTCCACCACGTCATCACCTCGCCTTCGGCAATGTTGGCTTTGAACATCAGTTGCAGGGTACTCGAGCCTCCTGCCATATCGGTCAGGAATGGAATGCCAAAAGTTGGGATGCTTGGCGGATACCAGCCACCCAAGAAGAACACTGCCAGCAGCGCAGGCAAGAGGTACAACTCGGCGAATTCTGCCACGAAGAAGAAACCAAAGCGCATTCCGCCGTACTCGGTGTTAAAACCAGCCACAAGTTCGGATTCGGCTTCGGGCAGGTCAAAGGGGGTCATTTTCAGTTCTGCCAGACCAGCGATTAAGTAAATCACAAATGGAATAAACAGGGGAATGGCAAACCACAAACTTTGTTGGGCTTCGACAATTTTACTTAAGTTCATGCTGCCAGCGTAAACGCAGACTGAGAGCAAGCTGATTGAGAGCGGCACTTCGTAACTGACGAGTTGCGCGGCGGCACGAAGACCACCCATCAAGCCATACTTGTTGTTCATGCTCCAACCCGCCAACAGCACGCCGTAACCGCCGATGGTGCCAGCCGCGATGATGAAAATCGCACCAGCTTCGACGTTGGCAAAAACCCAACCGGGGGCAAAGGGAATCACAGCCATCAGCAGGAACGCACTGACAAAAACCAGCACAGGCGCGAGGGTGAAGATCGTTTCCTCAACCATTTTTGGAGTGTAATCTTCTTTGGAAACCAGTTTCAGCGCGTCATAGACAGTTTGCAAACTGCCCGAGGGTCCGTTGTGCAGGGGTCCATAACGGTTCTGGACTTTGGCGAGGTACTTTCGCAGCATCAGAATGTTAATCAGCGCCACAACCGCCACAAACAAAAAGGCAAGCACAGGCGCGAGCAAGCCGTAGATGACGTTATACCAAAAAGAGGTTTTCTCGAGACCCAAAGAAACCAAGCCCCATGGAATCACTTGGAATGCCAGAATCAACACGCCGTGCGCCGCACCGAACAGCAGTCCATAACCAACTATCGCCGCGAGAATGCCAGACTTGCGTGGGTTGGAGTTGAGCAGACCATGCTGTTTCATCCTCATGCGGTAATGCTTGTCGGTGGGAACAGAGACTCGCTCGAGGGGAAGGCGGGCTTCTTTATTTTCAATAATGCTCATCGGTCAATCTCTCCTAACACGATGTCAATGCTGCCCAAAATCGCTATCGCATCCGAGAATTTAGAACCAACTGCCATGTCAGGCAGGGCTTGGAGGGTGCAGAAACTCGGGCTGCGGTGCTTGGAACGCCACGGCTTTTCCGAACCATCGGCAACAATATGCACACCCAAATGACCTCGAGAAATCTCGACGGCGCGATACCGTTCCATGCCAGCCACGGGCTTGAGGCGCGGCAGTTTTGGCACGATAGGACCAGTCTTGGGGTACTGGGCAATGGCTTGGCGGATGATCTTGATGCTCTCGCGGAATTCACGGAAACGAGCGCGACTTCTCGAGTAAGCATCGCAGCCGTACTCAACGCAAACCTCGAAATCCAAGTTTGGATAGGCATCGTAAGGATCGTCTTTGCGTAAATCCCAACCAATACCCGAGCCGCGCAGGTTCGGACCCGTCACACCATGATTCAGCGCCACTTGTGGGTCTAACACACCGACACCAACGGTACGGGCTTGGAAGACAGGGGCATCTATGGTCAGTGCTTCGTACTCGGGGAGTTTCTTCTCGAACCACTTCAGGAAACCAAGAATATCCTCGAGCATCTGCGGGTGATGGTCACGGCGCACGCCGCCATAGGTAAAGTAATTGGGTAACAGACGCGCTCCGGCGGTTTCTTCGATGATGTCGAGAATCATCTCGCGGTCACGGAAAGCATACAAAAACGGGGTGATTGCCCCGAGATCAAGCATGTACGTGCCAATCCAGACCATGTGCGAAGCAATGCGGCTAAGTTCAAAAAGAATTGTGCGGATGTACTTAGCGCGTTCAGGCACTTCAACACCAAGCATCTCCTCGACAGCCAAGCAAAGCGGCAATTCGTTCTGCATCCCCGAGACGTAATCCATACGGTCTGTATACGGAATGCACTGCGGATAAGTGCGGACTTCCTCGAGTTTCTCGTGGTTGCGATGCAAATAACCGATGTGCGGAATGGCTCGAGTCACACGTTCGCCATCCACACCCATCAGGACACGCAGCACACCGTGCGTCGCAGGGTGTTGCGGTCCAAGATTGAGCAACATTTCATCGGAACGACCAGCCACGCGTTCAACCGTCGTGGGGTTCATCACCGAACCAGAGGTGTTACGGGCATTATTGGGTTGTTCAGCAACAGCCGTCATATCATCCCCTCCTTAACTTTTGGGTTCCCAGCGCTTGATTTTGGGATTGCGCGGTTTTTCTTCGGATTGTGGCTCGGCGGCGGGAGCATCGGCTTTGGGAGCTTCGGCGACAGGTGCAGCCTCGAGTTTAACGGGTTCAGGGGCGGGTTGGCTCGAGGACGCTTCGGGCGCGGGTTGGCTCGAGGCGGCATCGGATTTGGGAACCCATTTTTTAGCGACTTTCTTGGGCGGGTCAGCGGGGGCTGGTTCGGCGCTCGAGACAGCAGCAGGGGCTTGGGCGGGGTCACTCCCCCTCGCTTCGCTCGACCCCTCAGAGAGGGGTGCTTTTTCGGGGGCAGCAGCAACGGCTTTGGGCGCGGGAGGGGCAACGTGGGCGACGGGCGCAGGAGCGCCACTGAAGGGTTGGAAGCCTTCTTCCCACGGGGCGGGGGTGGGGAAGGGTTTGGCTGTCCAGCCGTGAATCAGGTAGCCACGGGTGTTGTAGCGCTTTTGCAGGGGGTGAATCGTCCAGTGATCCTCGAGCAGGATTCGGCGGGGATGACCGTTTACACTGTCATGATGCCCGTCGAAGATGATGCCAACGAGGTCGTAGGCTTCGCGTTCATGCCAATCCACACCACCCCAAAGGTCGGCGACAGTGGGAACATGGGGATGCTCGTAGGTGCAGTAGGTGCGAACCGTGACTTTGCGCTTACTCTCGAGTTGCTGGATATGAAGCGCAACGCCCAGACCCCATTCAAAATCCGTGCCGGACATGCTCGAGGGGAAATCAAAACCAGCTTTGAAGAGGCGTTCGCACAGGGTGCGGTAATCCTCGAGGGCAACCGTGATTTGAATGGTGTCAAAGGTGGTTTCGACTCGAGCTTTTAAGCCACTCGTAAGCGCATCGGTTTTATCGGACTCGAGGAGTGGAATATGCCAGACTTTGGCTGGCGCGAGGGGGGCAGAGGTTGGTTCGCTCACAGCAGCACCCGTCCATCGTTGCCAGGTTCAGCGAGTGGATCAAAATCGGCGTCCATCAGCGTACCGGGAACATAACGCGCGGCAGGGTCGGCAATTTTATCGCGCAGCAAGAGCAGGGCTTGCATCAGGGCTTCAGGGCGGGGTGGGCAACCAGGAACATAGATGTCCACAGGGACAATTTTGTCCACGCCTTCAACCACGCTGTAGCCTTGGCGGAATGGTCCGCCTTGGTTGGCGCACGCGCCCATGGAAATCACCCATTTGGGTTCGGACATTTGCTCCCAAAGGCTGCGGACGACTTTGCCCATTTTCTTATTGACCGTACCCGAGACAATCATCACATCGGCTTGACGTGGGGTGTTGCGATAAAAAACACCGAAGCGATCCATGTCGTAACGGGTGGCGCTCGAGTTCATCATTTCAATCGCGCAGCAGGCGATACCGAACGTTAATGGCCACAGGCTTCTCGAGCGGGAGAGGTTAATCAGGTCATCCAAACTGCCCAAAATCACATTGTCGGGGCGGGACTGTGTGCCTAGTAAACCCATTTTAAGGCTCCTTTACGCAGGGCGTATAAAAAGCCCAAGAAGAGAATGGTTAAGAACGACATCACGGCAATCAGACCAGTCACGCCAAGGGCATCAAATGCCACTGCCCACGGGTAGAGTAGCGCGGCTTCGACATCGAAAATCACGAACAACATCGCAAACAAGTAGTAATTCAAATTGAATTGGACGTTGGTGTCTCCGATGGTTTCAACCCCGCATTCGTAAACCGAGTCTTTGGCTTTACTAGGACCAAAGCGTCTCGAGCCAGAATAAAAAAATGCCAACCTTGCAATTTCAAGCGTGATATAAACAATACCCGCGCCAATCAATGCAAAGAGACCAATGTACAAAGCACCAGTCACTTCTGATGTGTAATCCACTTTTCCTGCCTCCTCTAAAGTAAAACTCTAAGCAATACATTTTAGTGTGAGGCATTAGGGAAGGTCAAACACAGAATGTCCCATAGAATACAGTTGGTGGCAGTTCTAGGGTTTTGTTTGGTCTAAGACACATCAAAAGCATCGGGGACATCGCGCTCGACATTCCGAGCAGCTGGGCGCAAATACCCCGCGAAACCCCAAGCCGCCGTCAGAAGTCCAAAAACCACAAACATCGCCGCGTAACCACGTCCACTCGAGTCACCCAAAAGCCATGTTAAACCATTGGCACTTGAACTCGAGAAAACAGGCTTAAAAATCAAATCGGCAAGTGGTCCAGCGATAATAAACGCCATTGGACTGGTAATTTGTGCAATTTGTCGCCGTGCCGCAAAAACCCGTCCTTGAATATCAGGTGGGGTTTTGGCTTGCCAAATGCTCTGGCTCGAGCCGTTTAAGACAGGCATAAAAAACCCTGCGAAGACATTAGCCAGCATCCAAACGGGAATACTTTGTGCTAAACCAAACAAAGCTGTGCCGATGAGTCCAGATAAACCAATTCCAGCAAAAACCCCATGCACCCGAGGTTTAACCCCACCAGTGCTGGTCATATACAAACCGCCAAGCAGCACCCCAACCCCAAAACTCGAGGCAACAAAACCAACCGCGCTTGGGTCAGTGCTTCTTGAAAGCACCAGTGGCACTTGAAGATTTCCAATAATTCCAAGCAAGAAATTCACTCCAGAAAAAGTAATCAGCAGGCTTAACAAACCCGCTCGAGCGGTGATAAAACGAAAACCATCTCGGGCTTGAGCCAGCACTCCCCCACCCATCTTTGAGCCAATGTCTGATTGAACAGGGCGAGGAATACGAATGATAAACAGGGTGACGAACTCAAAAGCAAAACTGGCTAAATCAATCAGTAAAATCCCAGCAATCCCAATGCTTGAGACTAAAAACGCTCCAGCAATCGGCGCAAGTAAATCACCAGCCCCGCCCATCATTGCGTACAGCCCATTGGCTTGACCGAGTTGTTCTTTGGGAACAAGCACCGCCATGCTCGAGGCTTCGGCGGGCCACTGAAAGGTTTCAGCGGCACTGCTGATGGCAAGCAAAGTCAGAATCAGCGGTAGTGCCGTCTGTCCGCTCGAGATCACAAAAAACTGTGCAATCGTCACCAAGGTATGCACGGTATTAACCAAAAGCATCACCGTGCGGCGGTCGGTACGATCCACCAAAACCCCTGCAATCGGAGCAAGCAGCACACCAGGCAGAAAACCTGCCAAGGCAGTCAGGTAAAGTGGGGTTGCCAAACCAGTTTCTTTGTACAACCAAATGCCAAACGCAAAAATTGTTAGCCTCGAGCCGAAACTCGAAATACTCTGCCCAAACCACATCGTTAGAAAAGTGCGCCCACCTGCCGAAGCCCAGAGTTCCTTCACTCCTCCACATCCACGCGCTTATCGCGTTTACGGTTGTAGCGCCGCTCATTGTCGTGGGTTTGTACTGCTCGAGAAACCGTGTGACCGAGAGCAGGTTTGGGTTTCTCGAGAACAATTTTCAGTTTCTCGAGATCAGTTTTCTTGACTTTCTGCCTCGCCATGACGCAATTGTAAGACAAGTCAGCTTTCAAATGGTACTGAGGAAATGGCTTATTGGCTCGAGCAACCGATAGAAGGTTTGGGCGCTACATGAAGTCATGTGGCAAAAGCTCCAGAAATTCCAAACCGACAGGTTACACAGCCAAAAAATGACAACGATCCAAAGTGAGAATCTGACGAATTTGATAACGCTCCGCCAATGCAATCAAACTTGCATCCACAAAACCAAGCGGTAAAGAATTGTAAAAAGCACGAATTTGATTGACTCGAGTTAAATCAGTGGTGTCAAACACCAGCACTTCCCACTCATCCATGAGTTCAAGAAAAACTGCTTAGCAACAGCTTCACCAAGGTACTTAACGACCATATAATCCACTTCGCATAAAACCATTGTTGGCACAATCAGGCGTTCTTGAGCAAATGCTTTGACTGACAAATGGTTCTTATCGCTTTGGTCTAAGAAAGCAATTAAAGCACTGGTATCGCACAAAATCATGGTTCATCTCGAGCAAAAAGAAGTTCATCCACTCGCTCGGATAAATCACCAAAACCAGAATGACCCATACCTATCGAAGCTCGTTTGTACTTAGGCGCAACTTTTGGCAAGGCAGAATTCAGCATTTCTTCAAGCACAACTTGTTCGGATTTACCGAGTTATTTAGAGAAAAGCTCAAGGCGTTGCTCGAGATGAGGTGGTAAGTGCAAGGTCATGGGTTTAGGTTACGTAGATTCGGTGTTGGGGTCAAGTGCATTGGCTCGAGCAGCTAATCCCCACCTTGCCTGATGATTCTTTCGTATTCGTCATGCAAGCCAATCCAAAACCACAAGTAACCCAATTTGATCTCAACTGCTACCGCCCGATAATTCCTACCAACTCGAGCCGACCAATACCGCCCGACTTTCTTAAAATGCAGCGACGGATGATTCGGATTTTCCTTGAGCAACGCAAAGCTCTTATCAGCAAGCACTTGAATTTCTTCGGGTAATTTGTCGTAACACAACCAAAAATCAGGAGCTGTAAAATGCCTCATAGCTCCCTGAAATTCCCAGCTTCAAAATCCGCAATGGCTTTAGCGGCAAGCCCATCCAAACGCCCTGATTCCACATCTTGTTCAAATTGCTCATCCCATAAAAGCTGCAATTGCTGATCGAACCAAACCTCGAGTTGTTTTTTCTCGAGTGGAGATAATTCCAAAATGGTTTTTTGAACCGCCTCGAGTTTGCTCATGGCAAAATAATACTACGATTAAGGGGTTAGGGCATGTCTCGAGCAGCCGTTGCAAGCAGCCACGGCAGGCTTAAGCGCGTGGCTCGAGAAATAATACCAAATTGGCATTTAAGTGAGACATAAATTCTCTTTGATCCAATCCCACCCACACAACCGTTGAACTCGCTCAACATCACTAGCAAAATCAAGCAACCACTGCTCCACAACAGCTTTCTTCTCCGCCAAACTCGAATAAACCAAACCCTCCACAAATCTTCTGATCTCCAAAAAAACTCGTTCAGCAGGATTCAACTCAGGCGAATAACTTGGTAAGAAAATACGTTTCATTCCCAACTCACCAACACTTTTACCCCGATGTGAACCCGCTCCATCTCATACCAAGTTAAGGTGTATACTCTTGTATGACACGACCAAGATTACAACTAAGTATCTCCACGAAATCATTTAGATTTTAACTCCACCCACCGCAGCTAAAGCAACCAACAACGCCTGGCGCAATTCATCAACTGAATTATAACAACGTCTCGGCATCAAGAATCCCTTCACCAA
>JAAFJQ010000019.1 GCA_013298185.1 Deinococcales bacterium | reverse complement strand
GCCCGTCTGCCAGCCCACGGCTTCGCCCGGCTCGAGGATGACTTCGACATTCCATTTGGCTTTGAAGGCTTTGATGACCTGAATTAACCCATCCACATCGTAGCTGGCTTTGGTGATGTGATGCCCGCCACCAAAATTAACCCATTTGACTTGACTTAGGTACTCAGCAAAATTGGCTTCAAGCACGGTAATGGTGCGCTCGAGTGTATCTGCGCCTTTGCCGCACAAACTGTGAAAATGCAGCCCCTCGAGTCCTTCCAGCAATTCTGGGCGAAATTCGGCTTTGGTCACACCAAGTCTCGAGAATGGCACACATGGGTCGTAGAGTGGTGTTTCGACCTCGGAGAATTCTGGATTGATGCGGATGCCACAACTGACTTGACGCGGTGCGTTTTTCACCATTTCGCGGAATCTCGTCCACTGCGAGAAACTATTGAACGACAAATGATCGGCAATCTCGAGAATTTCGCCCATGTCGGCTTCGGTGAAAGCGGGGCTGTAGACATGCACTTCTCCGCCAAATTCTTCGTGTCCGAGTTTGGCTTCGTACAAACCACTGGCGGTAGTGCCGTGCAGATATTCTTTAATAATCCCAAAGCTCGCCCAAAGCGAGTAACCTTTGAGAGCGCAGATGATTTTTGCCCCAGATTCTTGTTGCACACGGTCTAGGATTTCCATGTTGCGCCGCAGGCGGGCTTCGTCCAGCACATAGCAAGGGCTTGGGAATTGGGAGAAATCAATTTCAGAAATGGGCTTGGGGTTTGCAATGGGTTTATTCATAAAATACCTTTGAGACAGAGACAGACTATATAACTTACAGAAAAAGAATCAGGTTTCCGTAGGGGCGAACCTCTGTGTTCGCCCTGCCACACAACGAAAATTCAATAATCCTCAAGAAACCCCGAGTGTCGTTGATTTGAAAAACAAAATTCATTGGTGTTCCATAGTTGAAAATTCTTCAACATCGGTCACGTCAAGACTTCGTAAGTGCGGATAAGCCTCGATCCTCGAGGCAACCGACATGCCTGCTGCCAATTTCTCGAGAATTGCTTCTACCGTCACTCGAGTTCCTGCAACTATGGGCTTGCCCAGCATCACTTTGGGGTTACTAACGATCATGATTTGAGTTTAGCATTTCTTGGTGAATGCAATCCAAGTAGCCTCGGCAACCTAACAAACCCGACCTCCCAGCCTAGAATACGCCGCGTGACCCCACTCGAGGCATATTGTCAAAACCATCTTCGTTCTTTGCATCGTTTGCCTTTTGGTGATTTTCCTTCTGCCCTCGAGACTCGAAGGGAAGTCAACCGCGAGGCACTAAGCGCGGCGCTCCTCGAGTATGCCCAAGCCTTGAAAGCCCCCAAAGCAGTTCTCGAGAACATCAAATTGCTGGCTCACCCTGAGTCGCGCACGATCATGACAGGGCAGCAAGCGGGTCTGCTGCTTGGCGCTTCGTACACGATTTCTAAAGCCGTGGATGCAATTTTACTGGCGCGGCGATACTCGAGCGCCGAGCGCCCAGTGCTGCCGATTTTTTGGGTCGCCAGCCAAGACCATGACGCCGATGAAGTGCGCCATGCGTATTTGCTTGATTTTTCGGAAAACGAGCATCAAATCAGTTTGGATTTGCCCAAGGGAATCCCAGTTGGGGCGATTCCTCTCGAGCCGCACTACCTCGAGACAGTGATGAGGCACTTACAAGATTTTGATGCACCCGAAGTGTTCAAAACCCCACTGCTCGAGATGGTTTCAAAAACTTTTAAGGCTTCAAAAACCTATTCCGAATGGTTCTCGAGAATCCTGAATCATTTGCTTGGGCAGTACGGATTAATTATTGTTGACCCACTCTTTTCAAGCATCGCGGCACTTTTCAAAGATGGTATCAAGCAAGAACTCGAGTCACCGCTATTGTCCAGCCAAGCCATTGAACGGGCAGCCAGCCAACTCGAGGCTCACGGCTTAAACGCTCAACTTAGACGCGGTGAACATGCCAGCAATTTATTCCTGACTTGCTCGGACGGTCAGCGTCGCTTGTTGAAATTCGATGGTAAGCATTTTACAGCCGATAAAACCTATGAAAAATCGGACTTACTTGCGATTCTCGAGACCGACCCGCACCGGATCACCCCAGCCGCAGGTTTGCGTTCAATTCTGGCAGATTCGGTTTTCCCAAGTGTGGTGAATGTCTTAGGACCTGGCGAACTTGCCTATCATTTGGAACTGCTCGAGGTCTACGAACTGCATGGTGTCCCACAGCCGCTGATGTCGCCGCGCTTAAGCATGATGGTTCTCGAGCCACCAGTCAAACGCATTCTCGAGAAGTACAATTTGGCTGCTCGAGCCTTCCAACAAAATAGGGGAGAGTCAATCCGAGCCAAACTCTTTGAAACCCATCAAGCCAAAGCCAGAATTGCCGCTACGCTTGAGCAGAATATGGCGCACATCGAAAGTTTGAGCAGCGACCTTGTACAACTCGAGGCTGGGTTTTCCAAAAGCGTCTGGCGTATGCAAGCCGCTATGCGTTATCAGCTCGAGAACAAACTGCCCAAAAAACTGCAAGCTGCACTGCTTCGGGCTGACAGCGATTTGCAAAATCATTTGACTCGGCTCGAGAAGCACCTGTTGCCGCACGGCACACCCCAAGAACGCCACAACAGTTTTCTCGAGTACCTGCTAAAGTTTGGTTCTGTTGCCCTCGAGCGGGTTTTTACGCTCGAGCCAAGCCAAGCCCAAGACCTCGAGATTTAGGTCTTTGGGTGAATCTGAATTTCTTGAATCTGCCCTCGCCCTGTTCGGCTTGCCATGTACACAAATGCTTCAGCAATTTCCTTAGGGTCTATCCAAGTGCTTGTGTCCGCATTGGGCATGTCGCGGTGATTGGCTGGCGTGTCAATTGCTCCTAACGGATAAACCACACCAAACCGCACAGCTTTGACCTCGAGCGCTAGGCTTTTTAGGAACAAAACCATCGCGCCTTTGGCTGCCGAATAAAGCGCAACCTTTGCCCCACCGCCGCGCAAGACTTGCCCTGCGGCGATTGCCCCAAAAAAACCTTGGCTGGTCTCGAGGGCTGGCATGGCAGCGGCAGCTACGTTGACTGTCGTGCGTAAATTGCTCTCGAGCATTCGGTCATAATGCACAGTGCTAAAATCATGGATGCTTTGCATCGCAAATCCGCCAACTGTGTGAATCACACCATCCAAACGCCCGTGCTGCTCAAGAATAGCGGCAATTGCACCCTTGGCTTCCTCGAGTTTGCCAACATCGGCAGTCAGGGAGGTTTGGGACGCGGTGTGGCGGTCAAGCAGGACGAGCTGTGCGCCTTGGGCTTCAAATGCAGCTTTGATGCTACCTGCAACTGCGCCACTTGCACCTGTTAAAAGAATAACTTTTTGTTCAAACATGCAGTTATATTACGTCCTGCGGCTGAGTTTTGTCAGGATTTTGTGACAATCTACCACTTAAACTAAAGTCACTTTCAGTTTCCATGTGATGTTCGTGTGATGCCCGTGTGACGCTGCCTTGTCATACTTGATTTCAGGAGGTTTGTAAATGATGCCGTATGCTCGCTCGCAAAATCAAGATGTGATCGAACCCAAACCCTTAATTTTGCATCAACTCGAGGGAAAATGGGTGGCAGTTTCACCATTTCAAGTTTGGCAGCAAATTGAATTGCAGAGTGGCAAAATCAGTGTCAAGGTGCGTGGACAACCCAGCCTGAGAGGGTATTTTTCGTTGCGCGGCTCGCAACTCGAGGTGACACTGACTTCTGGTGTTGCCAGTGGTCGCACGATTGAATTCTTGGCTGGTTTTCAAGTCCAAGAGCAAACCCTGACCCTCGAGTTTTCGGTGTCTAATTTTGACTTTGTGAAGGCATAGTTTTTCCTAAAAACCATTGGTTTTCGGTATTCACTTGCAGACAAAAGTGCTGACCGACAGCTAAATTTTTGTCTCTTTTACAGTCATAGGCTTTTGGGTTTAGACTGTAACAAGATGTCACGTAACCGTCCTCCTTTTCAACAAATGCAGCAGCAGCGCCGCGCCAAACTCCCTAAGGAGATGCGCCCCGGGGCTGTGGCTCAACAACAAACCCTCCTCGAGCAAGACCCGAAAAAACGAGCCAAACTCGAGAAAGCCCGTGAGCGTTACCAGCCGATTACCTTAACCGAGAAAATCATCATCAGAGCGCGTCCAGAAAAAGTGTATTACGCGGCTTTGCCGCAAAATGAACGCGCTAAATGGGATAAAACCGTAACCCGATCACAGTTTTTGTCGCCAGACCCGAAGAAAAAAGTACCTGTGCCAACCAAAGCCGCCGAAGGTGTGTATTTGGAGCTGACCTATAACAGTATGCTTTTGGGTGGTTTTCAATTCCGCTATGAATTTGTTCGCGCCCCCAATGGCTTTGTTCTTCAAGCCACCAAAGGCGGCTCGATTCTGCTGGCTGGTATTGCTGAATCATGGGCGTTTGTTCCTGCCAAGGGCGGTACTGAAGTCACTTTGACCCGAACCTATGTACCACGCTTCAAATGGTTGAAAAAGCGAGCCGACCAATCCCAAGAAAAAGCCACCAAAGATGCGCTCGAGGGCTTGAAAAAATACATTGAGACTTTGTCGGAAAAATAAAAGTCTCGAGATTGGCTCAAAGGTCAAAACCCTTTGCCTGTTCTTGCTTTCCTCTTTTCTCCTTAACCTTTTCTCTTGCCCATTTGTCACCCTTCTCGAGACAACTTGCCAAAACCCAAACCCAAGCCTAGACTGCGCTCATGGGTAAACACACCATTTGTTTAATCGAAGGCGATGGCATCGGGCATGAAGTCATCCAAGCCGCTAAAACTGTTCTCGAGGGCATTCAGGTCACAGGCGAACTCGAGTTTGAATGGCTCTACGCCGAGGCTGGCTGGGAACTTTTTGAGCGCACAGGGAACAGCATCCCAGATGTAACTTTGGAAATTGCTAAAAGCGCCAAAGCTACGTTGTTTGGGGCAGCCACCAGCCCATCGAAAAAAGTAGCTGGTTTTCGCGGAGCAATTCGTCATATGCGCCGTGCTTTGGATTTATACGCCAATGTTCGCCCAGCCAAGCACCATGCCATTCCTAACTCGAGGGTTGGGGTGGATTTGGTGGTGGTGCGCGAAAACACCGAAGGTTTGTATGTCGAACAAGAACGCTCTTACTTGGATGGCGAATTGGCGGTTGCCGAGGCGGTGATTACCAAGCGGGCTTCGCAGCGGATTGGTGCATATGCAGCCAAACTCGCCTCGAGCCGCGAGCGAAAAACCTTGCATGTTGCCCATAAAGCCAATGTCTTGCCTGTTACGCAGGGTTTATTTTTGAACACTGCCAAAGAAGCCGCTTTGAACTTTGACGTAACCGTTAAAGACATCATCATAGATAATTGCGCCATGCAGTTGGTGGCTCGCCCAGAGCAGTTTGATGTGATTGTCACCACCAATTTGTTTGGCGATATTATTTCGGATTTAACAGCTGGTTTGGTGGGTGGGCTTGGTATTGCTGCCAGTGGCAACATCGGCGATCAATACGCGATTTTTGAGAGTGTGCATGGTAGCGCCCCTGATATTGCTGGGCAGGGTATTGCCAATCCAACCGCGACTGTGCTGGCTGCCGCGATGATGTTGCGTCATATTGGTGAAACAGTGGCAGCCAATCGCCTCGAGAAAGCTGTCGAAATTGCCCTCGAGCATGGACCTCGCACCCGCGATTTGGGCGGAACTTTAACAACCAGCCAATTTGCTCAAGTCTTACTTGAAGCGTACAGAACAGCTTAAATTTACTTTTGCTTGATAAAGGTGCGCTCAGGCTCGCACCTTTTTTTGTGATAGATGCAATTTGTGCCACTGTCACTGTATACTGACGCACGAAGATGATTGATTATTTTAATTTTTCGACAGGAGGCGGGCAGAAGCCAAGTGCTGGCACCCCAGAGATCATCCCCAAGGTAGCTCATCAGGTGGGCTTGTACTTGCAAACGCAAATGTGGTGTATAATCCAAAAGTCTGCAAGTGGTTTTTCGTTAAGTAGAAGTCGTGATATTTGGAGTTCCTCGACCAGAGGGGGCATATGAAAGACATGATGAACCGGCTCGTCAATCCGAAAATCGAGGCTATTGGTCTCGAGATTGGTACGAGTACGATCAAAATCGTGGAGTTAAAGGCGGGCAGTCCGCCAACATTGCGTAACCTTGCCATTCGTCCCACCCCTCCTGGCGCTGTCAGCGATGGTCAAGTGGTCGAACCTCAAGCCATTGCCAATGAAATCAAAGCCGCTCTTGCGGAGAAAAAAATCCGCAACAAGTATGTGGTCACGGCTGTGGCACAGCAATCAGCCATCACCCGTATTGTCTCTGTACCAAAAATGAGTACCAAAGAACTTGATGATGCAATCAAGTGGGAAGCCGAGCGTTATATTCCGTTTCCGATAGACGAAGTTGTCCTTGATTACGACACGCTCGACAACGTGGACGACATCCCAGCCGATGGTCAAATGGAAGTGATGATCGCTGCTGCTCAACAAGAAGTGATTGCACGCCTTGTCGAAGTGATTAAACTTGCGGGTCTCGAGCCAGTGGTGATTGATGTCAAACCCTTTGCTGGTTTGCGGGCGCTTAAGGGTAGTTTGCTTGGCGAACACCTGAACAAAACCACCCTAACCGGTGCGCGTTTTACCGAAGGCGGCGAAGTTGGTGTGGTTCTCGAGATCGGTGCGTCAAGCAGTAACATTGCTTTGGTGCGCGGCGAACGAATCCTCTTAACCCGTACCATCAATGTCTCAGGCGATGATTTCACGGTCGCAATTCAAAAAGCCTTTAACTTGGACTTTAATGCTGCCGAAGAAATCAAACTGCAATACGCCACGGCGACCATTCCCACTGAAGACGAAGAGGACTTACTGGACTTTGATGTCAATAAAGAAAAGTATTCGCCTGCTAAAATCTTTGATGCAATTCGGACTCCACTGCTTGATTTGACCACCGAAATTCGTCGTTCACTCGAGTTTTACCGTGTGCAATCGGGCGATATTAGCGTGGATCGGATGTACTTATCTGGTGGTGGCGCAAAGTTACGTGGTCTTGCCGATGCAATCGGCGATACACTTGGTTTCCGTGTCGAAGTCGGCGACCCATGGCTTTCTGTGACTTTCGACGATGGTCAATTTGATTCTGCCTTCTTGCGCTCCTCAGCTGCTGAGTTGGCAGTACCACTCGGGCTTGCCATGCGGGGGGTGAGCGGACTTGATTAGGATTAACCTCTTACCTAAGACCTTACGTAAGCGCGTTGAGCCGGGCTGGTGGCGTTTAATTGCGATTGCTGTACCACTGGTTGCCGTTGCAGTTATGGTTGGAATGCAGCTTGCTGCGAACGCCGAACGCGACCAACTGACCCAAACCAGAGATGACCGCACCACCGAATTGGCGCTCTTGCAAAAGTACATTACTGCTCAGAACGAACTCACCGCTCAACAACGCGAACTCGAGGCAACCACCCAAATCAAAGCTCAGCTCGAGCGTGAACGGGTGGCATGGTCTAGGGAAATCCGCACCTTCACCTCGCAGATTCCCCGCAGTGTGGACAACCCCAGCCGCCTAGCAGCTTCTTTGCAAAACATGACTTTGCGTCGGGTTGACCCAGCTGCTGCCACTGCCCAAGCTGCGGGTGGTGCTTATGATGGCAAAGCAGTCAGTACCGAAGTGACCTTTAATGCACAAGCCACCAGCTTAAACGATGTTGAAACCTTCCAGCGCACCTTTGAAAATAGCGACCGTTTTGGTATTAACTTGGGTGCTGTTTCTCGAGGTGAATCCAACACCAGCGGCAATTCCTTGTACACCTTTAACGCCACTGTTGGCTTGGTAGACGCAGCTGCAACCCCACCTGCGCCTCCAGCACCTGCCACACCACCGGGGGGGCAATAATGTCTAACGTTTCCTCGTTGTTTTCACGTTTAACTGGTCAAATGATCGCTTTGATTGTTTTGGTCTTAACCATTCTGGCAGCCGTGCTTTGGTACACCACCATGTACCAACAAACCTTAGATGAGCAAGCTGCACTCCGTACCGAAATTGCTGATCTTGACCAAAAAATTGTGGTTGGCAACACTGCTAAGCGCAATGTCCCACAACTCTGTACTGTGGTTGCCGATTTGCGTGTACAGCGTAAAGAGTTCCTGAATGCACTGCCAAGCAAAGAACAATACGCTGACTTGATGCGAACCTTTAAGCTGCAAATCGGTAACAACAAAGGACAAATCAACACCCTCTCGAGGGCAGCAGGAGCAACCTCTGGAACACTGCCTGCTGGTGTTCGAGCTGTCAGCACTGCACTCAGTATCACTGGTTCATTCACCTCAATGATTGGTATTTTGCAATCACTCGAGAGCCAGCAGCGCTTTTTGCGTATGGATGGCGTCAACTTAAGCCTTGGTGGCGGCGGTGCAAATGCAGCTGCCAGTACAACCGATCCTAAACTCACGGCTGCGGTATCAGTTGTAGCCTATGTATACGATGCAGCTCGAGGTGCGACAGACCCTCCTCTGAATCCACTCTGTCAAAATCCAAACACAACGGAGGTGCCAAAGTGAGCGACTTTGAAGACGATTTAAGCGATTCTCAAGTAGCACAGCCAGACCCACCAAAAAAACAGGGTCTTCAAATGCCTAAAGTTTCCACGCCTGTCTTGCTCGGGACAACCTTGGCTGTTCTGGTTGGTGGGGTTGGTGCTTGGTGGGCAATCAACAATGCGAATCCAGCAGTTGTGCCGCCTGACCCAGTGACCCAGACCGCCCCGATAACCCCACCAGATACAACCACCCCAACAACCCCTACAAGCCCAACAACCCCAGATACCAGTTCAACGCCGAATGCCACCACCAATGGTACTGGGGTGGAAGCAGGAAACATTCCCCTGATTGCCAGTACAACCAAGCCTGCTGCGCCAACTGCAACGACCGCTGCCAAACCAGCTGTTAAACCAGTGGTCAAGCCAGCTCCTAAGCCAGCCGCGCCCAAGGTGCTGAACCCATTTGTGCCGCTGCCTCAGTCGGGTGCAGCCGTGGCTGTGGTAGAGACAGGTCGCCAAGGTGCGCCAGTGGTTCAAGCATCTTTTAATCCAACTGTTTCGGTGATGCGCCCAACGCCAACATCAACCATACCTACCCCAGCATCTGCGCCACCTTCGTTCCGGTTGCCCGGCACACCAATCAGCAACAGCAAGCCAAATGGCTCAGGTGTTATTTCTGCCATGAAGCCTGTTTCAATTGCAGTGGCATCGTCGCGCCCTGTGATTCCAAAAGTGGCAATTATTACCCCAGCAGTCTCAGCCCAAGTCAAACCGCGCCCTGTGGCTTCTACACCAATTGCCCAACCTTCATTTAGCTTAAAGCCACCGCTCTTGGCAGCCCAACCAGGGACTCAAGCTCCAATTGGCAGCCCTGCGGTCAACACACCACCATCAACAACTGCTTCAACCAATCCTGCGGGGACAAGACCCAACGGTGTGACCCAAACACCAAGCCCAACCGCCACAACCCGCCCTGCGGTGTCAGATCCTCCAATTTTTAAGATTGAACCTGCTCCAACGACCCGCCCAACCACACCAACCACACCAACCACACCGCCAGCTACGTCGAACCCAACCACACCTTCAGCCACGACAAACCCAACACCCTCGAGTCCAAACGCAACACCCACGAATACCACCCAACCAACTGTGACAACTCCCAACACCCCTGTTGCAACGAACAACACAACTTCAAACACCAATGCAGTTACCACCCCAGTTGCTCCGACCAGCAATCCACCTGCGGTTGCACCAAATACCAACCCAGCTACGACAACGCCAGTTACCCCACCGTCAACCACACCAGCAACATCTGGAACAGGAGACACCACGCCAGTTACTCCAGCCACTGATCCAGCCTCGACCACCCCAAACGCCAATACCACACCTGCTACACCCGCCGCTCCCTCAGCAGAATTGCTCGAGTTACGCCGCGTTGTCCAAGATGATTTACGCCTCGAATATGCTGGTTTTTCGATAGGCACAGTCAAAAAGGCGTTCTTCCAATCAAATCGTGGTTTACTGTCAGTTGCAGAAGGTGAAGCGTTGGTGCGTGATTCCAACGTCGTTCTGAAATCGGTTAGTCCTACCGAAGTTGTTTTGGCGCTAGGTAATGAAGTCTTAACTCTTCCTTTGGTGAAACGGTGAGGTCGCACATGAAAATTGGAATATCGTTACTCGCACTTGCAGTTTGGATTGGTGGAAGCATTGGCTTTGCCCAACAACCATTCGCTGATAAACTGCCAAAAGAAGCCCGCTTTGATCAACGGGTCACGGTGAATTTGCCTGCTGGCATTGATCTAAAAACCTACATCAGAGAATTGGCTGGCACCATTGGGCTGCAACCAATCCTCGAGAATGTCCCACAACAAGCTGTGAATTATCCGTTAACCGATGTGAAATTCCGTGACGCTTGGAGTGTCACCATGGCACTGGGCAATTTTGACTATGAACTGCTCGAGAAAAACATCATGGTTGTTTCGGATGCCGATACCATTAAGCGTCTTCGTGCCTTAAACAGCAGTAAGGACACCTTGCCCACAGCCGCTGCTGCTGCGCCACTGACTTTGAACTTCAGCAATGGGCGTACACTTGATGGAGCTGTGCGGGATGTGGTGGCGATTGCCAAACTGCAAGCCATTCCTGTCAATATCCCAAACCGAACCATTGACTACAACCTGCGCGGTTTATCGCTGCGTGTGGGCTGGAATGTCTTGTTGTCACTCGGAGCTTTGGACTACTACATTGTTTCTAACGACATTGTGACTGTAGGCGCAAGCTCGTCAATTGATTTGCTCCGTCCAAAACCAGAACCCGTGGTGGTTGCACCACCCGTGGTCGTTATACCACCCGTGGTTGTCCGTCCTGAACTCGAGGTTTTTGTGGAAACCCAAAAAGTCGAGTTTGTTGGATTTGTCGTGTCAAGCGAAGTTCGCAAAGCAGTTTTTCGCACAGCTCAAGGATTACAAGTCGTTGCGATTGGCAGCTCACTCGTCAAGGACAGCAAAGTAACCCTCAGATCATTCACCGAAACTGAAGCGGTTCTCGCATTGGGCGAGCAAACCATCACCCTAAAGCTGGTCAAACCTTAAACTCGAGGTATAGTGATGAACATGACAAAACTCAGAAACGTACTTCTGGTCGCCTTTTTCGCCCTCTCGAGTCTGGTCACACCTGCTTTTGCCCAACAGCGCATTGCAGGCGACCGTTTCCCAGCCGACCCACGCTTTGACCAATTGGTTACAGTGGATATTCCAAGCACAGGCATGGACTTGGCACAGTACCTGCGCGAACTTGCCAGTTTGGTGAAATTACAAGCCACCACCGAAGGTGTGGCAGCCAAAAACGTTGGTTATAACTTCAAAAGCATTCCTTTCCGTCAGGTATGGAGCTTGGTTACATCCTTAAATAACCTTGATTACGAACTTCTGCCCAACGATGTGGTGGTGGTTGGTCCAGCCGAAGTGGTACAAAAATTCCGCCCAGCTGCCCCTGTCCAAGTCACACCCACCCAAACTGCACCTGCGGCTGTTCTGGTGGTCAAAACCTACGACATCAAATCCAACCCTGACAACATTTCTAAGGCGCTGTCAGCGCAATTCCCAAGCATCAAAATTGTTCCAGTGGCAGGCACCAATAAAGTCGTGATCACTGCCACTTCCGACCAACATACCGACATTACGAACTTATTGGCACAAATTGACCTTGCTACAGCCCAAGCGCCAACCGATACCTCGAGGGTCGTGCAGCAGTTCTACACTGTCTCTTATGGTAAAGCCAGCCGAATTGCTGATGTCATCAGGCAACTCTTGACTGGTCCAGTTACCCAAACCAACGCTGCACAAGGCACAACCACCACCCAAGGTGTGGCTGCGCCAAACAGCACCGTGATTCAACCAACACCAAATCTTTCAGTGGTGGCTGATGATTCTTCAAACACCTTGATTATTCGTGGTCCAGAAGCTTCGGTTGCTAGTTTGTTGGCGCTTTTGCCGCAACTTGACCGCCCTCAGCAATTGGTCAACATTGGCGTGCGAATCCAAGAAACCGCCGACAGCGCCAGCCGCAACTTAGGAGTCAACTGGACATTTAATGCAGGTTCTATGTCTGGTTCAATCGTTGGTGGCTTACTGAACTTCGTGGCTGATTCAACCTTCCCACTTGGAGCGCTGAACTTAAGAGCCGCCCTTGATGCCCTTGAAACCCAAGGTTTATCACGCCGAATCAATGATTCAACCTTGACCGTGGTGAACAACGGCACGGGTTCAATCCGCTCTGGTGGACGACTCGAGCTAACGATTCCAGCCGGTGGTAACGCACCAGCCGTACAGCGCACCCTGACCTTCGGTGTTAAGGTGGATGTCTCCCCAACTGTGGCAGCCGACGGTAATATCACGATTGATGTTGGGGCGGAAGTCAGTTCAGTCCAGAACTTACAAGCCATCACCCCAGACCGAGTGACATTCATTGACAACGCCACCAAGTCAACTGTAAGACTCAAAGCAGGTCAGACTTTGCTCCTTGGCAGCTTGCTCAGCACTTCACAAGATTCAACCACCAGCGGTGTGCCAATCCTCAGCTCAATCCCATTGCTCGGTGATTTGTTCAAAACCACCAAAATCTCTGATGACCAAAAGCAACTTTTAATTGTCATCACAGCTGACATCATCAAGTAAACTGAGCAACAAGTTTAAGCCCCCAAATTTGGGGGCTTTTTACATGGGGAAAGTCGCAGAGCTTGGCAACCGCTCGGCAAGTTTTAGCACTTGCTTTGGCTCGAGAACCCCCTTGAACCAAATGATTTGGCTGTTGTAACGCTCGAGTTTAACCGCAGTTTCCTTACCTAAATTCAAACGTTGTGAAACTGCCAGAATCAAATCTGGGCGCTCTGAGGCTTGAATTTTTCGCAGTTTTCGCTCGAGGTATTCGGCTCGCCAATAACCAATGATCTCGAGCAGGATACTTTTGCCATCAGGGTGAACCAAGCGAAAATCGGGAATCATGACTGTACCACCAAGATCCACCAAATCCACTTCTCGCTCGAGTTTCCAAGGAGTCTCGAGTTGACTAAATCTGCTGGCGAACGATTCTTCGAGTAGACTATCGAACATTTTTCCTGCGCTGTAATGCGATTTTAAGCTGGTTTCATGGGTCAGGTTGAACTCGCCTTCGTCCCTCGAGCCATCGTAGTGCCGCACTTGGATTTTACTTTGCAAACTCCATTTGGAAACATGCAGCAAAGCAGGCAAGAATTTAGCGAACGCCACTCCATATCGTGTTGAAGGCTGAAACAAACTCGAGGGACCATCCAGAACTATCGTGTAACCCGAATCTGGGTCGCCGTTGATGCGGTGCATCAAGCCAAAGAGTTTCAGGTACTTAAACAGCAACTTGTACTGCCCGGGGTTATTGCGGTGCGCTGTAACCGTCAGCTCCGAAGCCCGATACAAAATACCTTGGGCTTGAGCCAGATTAAAACGCTCGAGCAACCATTCAGGGGTTGGAGCGGTCAGGGCAATCAACTGAGCTTCACGCAAATCAGCGTATAAACTCTGCTCGAGCGCAACGCGAGTAATAGGACGCGGCTGGTTCTGCGACAGAACTTGGGCTTGTCGCTCGAGCAGAGCACCAGCCCGCGCCAAGCTCGGGCGCTCACGGGCGGCGAGCGCAAAGACTTCAGCTCGAGCCACAACGGGGTCTACAGCGCTTTGGGTGCTGAACTCGCAGCATTCAGAGTACAGAAGATGCGCTAAGCCTCGGCGCACCCTGTAATCGGTGCTGTCAGCCGTGTCAGCCTCGAGGGCTTCATCCAATTCACGCCTTGTTCGACCTTGGTGCGCCACAAACAAATCAAGGATTCCTCGAGCTAACTCGAGGTTATCGGCATTCATCTCGAGCGCATGAGGTGTGACCATGCCAGCCCGAAAGGTATTGACTAAGAACTCAGTTGGTAGCACACGAACCATTCTACGCGGTAGGCTAAGTAGGTGAATTGGCTTGATGTCCTTTTTCCACTGCTCACAGGTCTGCTGGCAGGTGGGCTTGGAGCAATGCTTGGCTTAGGCGGTGGTGTGGTGGTTGTGCCAACCATGGAACTCTTCGGCAATCAATTCCTCTCGAGTCCACATACCTTGCAGCAGATTATTGCTGCTTCGCAACTCGGGGTTTTATCAGTGGCGGTTGCCTCGAGCGCGGGCTATTTAGCCAAAGGCGGATTTGTGCGCTTTCAAACTGCTTATGCTCTTGCACCGCTAACAGTTTTTGGTGGGATTATCGGGTCGTTGCTGCTCTTGGTTCTCGAGCCAAAACTGATTGCTACAGTCTTTGCAGTGTTACTTTGCTACACCGCTTTTGAACTGATACGCGGCTTAAACAAAGCCGATACCGAACGCCCAAAAGCCTCAAAACTCGCCAAACCAGCCCTTGTTTTCGGCGGCATCATGAGTGGCTTACTCGGCATTGGCGGCGGCACAATACAAGTCCCAGTGCTGAACCTCTTGGTGGGATTACCATTTCGCGCCGCTGTTGCCACCAGTACCTTCATGATGGGCTTCACCGCCATTGCCAACGCCAGCATTCAAATTGCCAGTGGCAAACTCGAGCCGAGCTTAGCAGGCGCAATCGCGCTAGGAATCCTGATCGGAGCGCGAATCTCGAGCGGCTTTGCAACTCGAGTTCCCGTGCGAACCTTAAAACTGATGTTCAGTGCTTTGGTGTTGTACAGTGCCTTTGACTTGGTCAGAAAGTATTGGTTATGAAACAAGAAACTCCATTGGCTATGAAACAAGCAACCCAAACCTTAGAACAACGCTTAGCTCGAGTATTTGGCTTGGGACTAAGTGCTGCATTACTCTTCTTAGCCATTGGCGTTTTTATTCCAACCGTGCTGTGGCTAGGTATTGCCGCGCTGATGTTTGTGCCATTGGCAGGAGCAGTTTTGGTTTGGCAAGACTCGAGCAGCCAAACAAGTACGAAAATCAATATTGCCTTGGCGCTGGCTGGTGTTCTTGGAGCTGTGGTGATTGGGCTTTTGTTGCGAAGGTAAATGGGCTATGAGTTTTGAGCTTTGAGCTATGATACCGAGCTATGAGAGTGCCTGTTGTTGATGGGTTTCTCAGGGAAAAGATTTGGCTAGAAGCTATGAACATGCTCGAGAAACCATGTCACCCTTGGTACTTTCAGATCAAAAGCAGCTTGAAATCCTTCGGGTTGCTTTTCTGAAAACCAATGCAGGTCGTGCAAGGTGGTTAAGGCAACATAAGCTGGTAAGCGTTTGTCTACTCCCTCGAGACGGCTTAGCTCGAGAATTGCTTGGGTGGCTTGAGCAATCGGCAATAGCTCGAGTGTGCCAGTAAACAGGATTGCATAATCTCTGGCAGGGTCGTCCAAAGCAGCTTTATGCCAGTCCACCACGCGCACTTGGTTGGGAGGGTTGAAGAGAATATTTTCAAACCACAAGTCCAAATGACAAAAACTGCTGTTGGTCTCGAGGATACCTTGTTGCAGGGCATTCTCGAGGCACGCAAAATAAGGCTCGAGGCTGGTTGCGTAAGCTCTGAGGCTGTTTTGAAATAACTCAAGTTTGCGTTTAAGCGGGCTTAAGTCAATTGGTTCAAACTGCTCTTGATGAATTTGGCGCAGGAACGCTCCAAGTGCTGGTAGAGCGGCTTTAATGCTCAAAACATCCACTGGCGCACCTGCGAAGCGTTTCATCACGAGGGCTTCTTGTCCAGCCACTTCAAATGTTCCTACCAACCAATTGCCCAGTCCTGCTCTGGTCATGTTGGCAGCCTCGAGATGGTGCATCCCCAAGTTGTGCTTATAGACTTTGATGATTTGGTCACGGTCATTGGCATAGACCCGCGAATGGTATCCGCCGCCAATTAAAGTCAGTTTTCCAAAAGCAGTCTCGAGCGGCATGAGTGGCATTCTATCTGGTTGCACGAACCCTATGCTATCTGGTTGCCATGCCGTACTCAACCGCATCCACCAAGGCTTTCCAACAGGCTTGCAGTAAATCCTCGGAAATGCCAAGGCAAGTCCAATCGCGTTTTCCATCGGTCATGGTGATGCTGGTACGAACCCGTAGGCTTTCGCTGCGGCTGTTGATGCTGCGAACTCGTAATGAAATAACACTAAGCTGCTGGCTGTAGGCAGCAATTCCTTTGTCTTCCGAGAGGCTGAGTGCGGCTTTGATGGCTTTGAGGAGGGCTTTTACGGGTCCGGTCGCCTCGGCTGCGACATATTCTTCCTCGAGACCAACGCGCACGCTCAGGCTGGCTTCGACCACTGGGCGATCACGTCCGCGAATTGTGTCAAACAAACGCACCCGTTCCACTGATAAGACTTTTGGAAATTTACCCGTGAGTTGCCCAAGTGCCAACTCGAGGCTGGCTGGTGCATCTTCAAAGCTGTAACCCTCATCCTCAAGCCGTTTAAGTTCGGCTAAAATTCGGTTGCTCGAGGCGCTGCCGTCGGTCAGATGCACATCGTAGGCTTCGGCAATCCTTGCCAAATAACTTGGTCTCGAGACTCCCGGAATAATCAGTTTGCGGACGTTGCCCACGCTTTCGGGTGGTACAGCTTCGTAAGCCTGAGGACTGGACAGCACCGCCGCCACATGCGTATCGGTTTTATGTTCAAAGACACGCCTTCCAACAAACGGCGCATCATCCATTTCGGCGCTTTTGCCGACCAATTCAGCCACCTCGAGCGCGACTGGTGTTAAACGAGCTAACTGCTCGGCGCTCACCACTTCCAAACCAAGTTTGAGGCGCATAATCGGCAGCAGCGCCGTTAAGTCCGTAATCCCGTTCCGAGCGCCGTACCCATTGATGCTTCCCTGAATGTGTGTTGCCCCTGCCTCGAGTGCCGCCAAAGCATTAGCAAGCGCCAAGCCAAAGTCATTGTGCAAATGCACTCCAACTGGAACTTTTGAAAACTCGAGAACCCGTTTGATGCCATTTGCCACATCCTGCGGTAAGCTCGAGCCGTTGCTGTCAGCCAGCACAATCGTATTCGCACCAGCTTCCACGGCTGTCTTCACAAACTGCAACGCATACTCTGGCGTGTCGCGCAGCGCATCAAAAAAATGCTCTGCCATGAGAATCACTTCACGCCCAGATTCGCGCATATAAGACACACTGTCCGAGAGCATCTTCAAATTTTCCTCGAGCGTCGTGCGAAGCACTTTCTCGACATGCAAACCCCATACCTTGCCATACAAAGAAACGGCTGGTGTGTTACAAAGCAGCAGCGTCTCAAGACCCTTGTCTTTTTTCACCAGCGTTTCAGGGCGGCGGGTAGCCCCAAAAGCCACCACTCGAGCATTGAGTTTCAGTTCCGCCACGCGCTCAAAAAACTCGAGGTCTTTCGGGAACACACTCGCCCAACCACACTCGAGGTCATGCACCCCAAGCGAATCTATAAGCGGCGCAATTCGCAATTTATCATCCACTGAAAGCGTCACGCCGCCAGCCAAAGCACCATCGCGCAAAGTGGTATCAAGGATTTGAAAAGTCATGAAGACAGTCTAAAGGTAAAAGGATAAAGGCGAAAGTAGTACAACCTTTGACCTTTATCCTTTGACCTTTCACCTACTTTGCAATGCCAGTCCGATTCGCATCGGTTGTAACGATATATGGCATGTTCGTTTGGTAATACTTGCCGCCTGGATCGAACCAATAAATGTACTCGCCGCCTGCGCCGTTGCCTTGTCCGGATTCGGCTCGGGTGACTTTGCCGTCAACGTCGCCGCGCATCACTTCTTTGCCCTCGAGGGAGTAGACAGTGATGTAATGGCGTTGATTGGCGAGGTTGAGGACATCGCGGCGGATTTGGTTTTGTTGTTCGGCGCTACAGCCAGCCAAAACTACGGCTAGGGCGGCGGGGATGAGCAACAGTTTAAGATTTGCTTTTTTCATTTTAGAATTCCTCCTGATTTCTATTGTACGAGGTTTTGTGGTCAAACGTTCCAACTCGAGTTTTGAAGCTGCTCGAGGTTGGCTTGACACAAAACTGACAACCTCATTACCCGACTAAGCCATATGTGTTACTCTCTGACCCAATGCAAATCGAAACGCGGGAACAATTCCTTCGTTCATTTGTAGCTCTTGGAGGAGATTATGAATAAAAAAGTGCTGTACTCAACTTTAGCTGTTGGACTCGGTACAATGTTTGCCTTTGCGGCTGTGCCGAACAACACCCTTGTGACCATGGTGATTGGTGACATCACCACCCTTGACCCAAGCCAAGCCTACGACACGGCATCTGGTGAAGGCATTGAAAACATGTACGAAACCTTGTTGGGTTACGAAGGTCGGGATTTGACCAACCTCAAACCCAGTCTTGCCACAGCTTGGCGTTTTACCAACGATGGCAAAACCCTGACCTTTACCTTGCGTAAGAATGTTAAGTTCCACTCGGGCGCAACCATGACCTGTACCGATGCTGAATACAGCTTCGAGCGTCACTTGATTACCCACGATTCAGAAGCCTACCCGTACATCTCGAGTACCTTGCTTGGTTTCTCTTATTGGGATGATGAAGCCAAAGCCAAGACCACTTGGGCAATGATTGACAAGGCTGCTGAATGCAATGCCCAAGGGCAATTGGTCTTGACACTGCCGAAAAAAGACCCAACCGCATTGGCTAAACTCTCGTACCTCGCCATGAGCGTGATTGAAAAGAAGTACACCGTGGGCTTAGGTGAATGGAGCGGCGGCGAATCCGATTGGAAACAATGGATTGCAAGAGATATGGCAGATTCGGCACTCAGCCGTAAACCAAATGGCACAGGTGCATACACCTTTGTCAGCCGCAATGCCACGCAACAAGTCTACAAAGCCAACCCCAATTACTGGGATGGCGCTCCGAAAATCGAAAATGTGGTCATTCAAAAAGTGGATGAGCTGGCAACCCGTGTGCTGGCTTTGAACAAAGGCGACACCGACATCACCAGCGTGATTACTCGAGCCAACCTCGGACAAGTGGCTGGTCAACCAGGCGTGAAGGTCTTGGATGATTTGCCCTCGAGCGCATCTGAAATGTACTTCATGAACCAAAACATCAAAGAACCAAAAGAATTGGGCAGCGGTAAGCTCGACGGTAAGGGCATCCCAGCTAATTTCTTCTCGGACATTGATGTGCGTAAAGCGTTTGCCAACGCGTTTGATGCGAACGTCATCATCTCGAAAATTTTCCTTGGTAAAGGCGAAATCCGTACCATGGCAATGCCAAGCACCTACTTGGGTTACGACAAGACCGCACCGGTTTACACCTACAATCCAGAACGCGCTGCCAATTCCTTCAAACGCGCTTTTGGTGGTCAGGTCTGGGCAAATGGTTTCACCGTCAACATTTACCACAACACAGGCAACATCCGCCGTCAAACCATTGCTGAGTTGTTCAAAGCCAATGTTGAAAAACTCAATCCAAAGTTCCGCGTCAATGTTGTTGCTATTCCATTCTCTGAACTTCTTTCCAAAGCCGACCAAGGTAAACTCTCGAGCCTCGTTGGTAGCTGGGCAGCCGATTACCCAGATTCCGACAACTTCTTGCGTGCCTTCTACCACTCCGAAGATGGTGCATTTAAGGGTCGCTTGAACTACGTTGACCCAGAAATGAACAAGCTCCTCGACCAAGCCAAAGGCACAGACACCGTGGCAGCTCGAGTCACCTTGTACAAGAGCATTGCTCGCCGTGCATACGATCAAGTTCCGGGCGTGTTGATGCCAGCCGCCGTTGGTTTCCTGACCTACCGCGACAACCTCAAAGGTCTTGCCGAAAACTGGTCACCGCTTGCCAGTGGCAGCTTTGGCACACTCTGGAAGAACCTCTCGAAGTAAAACCCACTGGTCGGGGCGGGTGAGAACTCGCCCCGACGCAAACCGCAAAACCGAGAGAAATTATGTTGACTTATATTTTGCGCCGCTTAGCCAGTCTCCCGTTGGTACTTATGGCATTAACCCTCTTGATTGTGGGTTTATTGCAGTTTTTATCACCTCGAGAACGGGCGGTTAGTTTTATCAAAAACGAAAATCAGATGCGAAACATTGATCTGATCATCAAAGAAAATGGTTTAGACCAACCTTTTTATGTGCAGTATTGGAACTGGTTATCCAACGCCTCCCAAGGTAATTTTGGTTTTTCAAAATCCAGCAGTTTACCAGTGCTTGACACCATCATCCAACGCTTCCCAGCCACCCTCGAGTTAGCGATTTTTGCTGGTTTGTTTATCATTCCTGTAGCGGTTTGGCTCGGGACACTCAGCGCCTTAGGCAAAGATAAATTCCTTGACCAAGCTCTGCGACTCGTTTCGGTGATTGGTTACAGCTTGCCAAGTTTTGTGGTTGGGATTTTGTTGCTGGTGGTGTTTTACGGAGCGCTGAATATCCTGCCGGGCTTTGGGCGCACTGACACTGTGCTGGCGATCACCGACCCTGTGCCAGTTGTTACTGGCATGATTACCATAGATTCGATTTTGGCAGGTAAATGGAATGTCTTAATCAATGCTTTGCAACATATGATTTTGCCTGTTTTAACACTTGCCATCATCCAAGTTGCCAGCACCCTTAAAGTGATGCGAAACCAGCTCTTGGATGTGTTGAAAGCTGATTATGTTCGCACGGCTCGAGCCAAAGGATTAAGCAGCAATGTGGTCAACATCAAACACGCACGGCGCAATGCGATTTTGCCAATTGTCACCTTGGCGGGTTTTACCGTCCAAGGCTTGTTGTCGGGCGCAGTGATTACGGAATCAATTTTTTCTTACCCCGGCATCGGTTCATGGGGCGCAACGGCAGCAGTCCAACTCGACTACGCGGGTGTCATGGGCTTTGCACTGTTTATTGGTGTGATCGTGGTTGTTAGTAATCTCGTGATTGATGTGCTGTACAGTTTCGTTGACCCTCGAGTGAGGTTTGATTGATATGAGCGCGATTGTCAACGCACCAACCACGCCAGCAGCCGAGGCTCGAGAGTCCTGGTGGACATCCCGTCCAGCTCGGCGTTTTCGCAAGAACAAACTGGCACTGGTTGGTTTGTTTATTGCTGTTTGCTTTACCATCATGGCAATTTTTGCGCCACTCTTTGCTACTCCAAAAGGTAATTGCTTGCGCGACCTTGAAGTGCCAGAAGGTACAAGTGTCTACAACCCGCTTGCGCCACTGTTCTGGAAAGCCATTGTCGCACCACCACAAAGCTGCTTTAGTGTTCACCGCATCAGTTTTGCCAGCGTACCCACCCCGCCCGGAGTAGATGGCGCGATCTTTGGTACAAGCAGTGGCTATGACATTTGGTATGGATTGGTTTGGGGAACCCGTACTGCTTTTCAATTATCTGTCACTGTGGTAATCCCATCGTTACTGGTTGGGATTTTTTTAGGCGGCTTGGCTGGCTTTTTTGGTGGCTGGATAGACAATGTGCTGATGCGCTTTGTGGATGTTATTTTTTCCTTGCCATCGCTGATTTTAATCATTGTGATTGTTTCTATATTTGGAAAGGGTTTGGATAAAATTGCTTTGGCTTTGCTGCTCCTGAATTGGGCAGGTTATGCAAGGGTTATACGCGGTGAAATCCTAAAATTGCGTCACCTCGAGTACATCGAAGCAGCAAGGGCGCTGGGGGCTGGGAACTTACGCCAGATCTTTAAGCATGTTTTGCCCAATGCCCTGACACCCATTGTCGTGATTGCCGTTTTGGATTTCAGCACCGTGCCGCTCTCGGCGGCTGCACTGAGCTTTTTGGGCTTAGGTACGCCACCGGGTTATGCCGATTGGGGGCAAATGGTTGCCTTTGCAAGGTCGTTTATCATTGGACCGAGTGGCAATCCATTTGGCTACTGGTATGTTTCTTTTTTCCCAGCTTTGTTTATTTTGCTGTTTAGTGTAGGCTGGAATTTACTGGGCGATGCCCTGCGTGATGCGCTTGATCCTCGAGAAACGTAGAATACGTGATGCAAACCCCTCCGACGCGCTTCGCTTCTTGACCCCAAGATGCACCTAACGGGCAGGGTCGCTCGCCACCTCCCGCTACCTAACGGTAGGGGAGGCTTTTTTGTGTGGGAGACGAGTTTTTGAATGGGTTAAGGCTCGAGAAAGTGTCAAACAGAATCCAAATCTTTTGGTCCAAAACCAAGTGGCAGTAAATCCCGCACGGTTGACTCGAGAACTTCGCCTTTGTGGTTGGTCATGTAAACAAGTGCATCTGGTGCGAACTCAAATAAAATCTGCCGACACGCCCCGCATGGACTCGAGGGTGGGCTGGCATGGGTGTACACAGCAATTTGCGTGAATGTTCTCGAGCCTTCGGAAATCATTTTTTGAATCGCGGTTTGCTCAGCGCAGCGCCCCAAGCCGTAGCTGGCATTCTCGACATTACAGCCCAGAAAGATTTGCCCATCTGGAGTTTCGAGGGCTGCGCCAACCAAGAACTTGCTGTACGGCGCATAAGCATTGGCTGCGGCGATGGCGGCTTGCTGCATCAGGTCTTCTTTGGTCATGGGGCTTAGTTTAGCGTAAAATGTCAAGCATGATTCAGACCAAGAAATACTCGTACCTAGATCTCGAGAAAATCCCCGAGGATGGTCTGCGTCGTGAAATTCACCACGGAGAACTGATTATTTTGCCATCACCCAGCAAAGAACACCAAGATATTCTAGGCAATCTCAATGACTTGGTGCGCCCATATGTGCGCCTCCATCGGCTTGGGTACACGTCCTTTGCGCCGTTTGATGTGATTCTCGAGTTTGACGAAACCGCCATTCCAGATTATTTGTTCGTTCGAGCTGAACGCCTCGAGATGGTCACCAATCGAGCGATTTTAGGCGCTCCTGATTGGATGGTTGAGATTTTATCGCCAACTAGTGGCAAACGTGATTTAGAAAGTAAAAAACAACTTTATCAAGATCATGGTGTCGAGTTGTACTGGGTGATTGATCCCGTGCGCCAAGAAGTTTTGGTTTGGCAAGATGATTGGGCAAAGCCAAGGGTCTACACGATACTCGAGAACATCGAAGTATCGTGCATTCAAGGCTTATCGTTTGCTGTTGCCGATTTGTTTGCAGCCTTTTAAGCCACGCCGCGACTGGCTTTGGCAGCGTTGCGTTCCTCGAGAATTTCGGGATTGGTTTCTGGTTCGTCGGAGACTTTTCTGACTCGTACTTTTAAGACTCGACGGTCATCGGCGGCATCCACAATGAATTCCCAACCATCGTAGGTGGTGCTTTCGCCTGTTTTGGGAATATCACCAAATTGGTGCATGATAAAACCAGATACTGTTTCAAATTCGCCTTCGTCTTCTTCATTGATGGTAATGCCAAGCAGTTCTTCGACATCCTCAAAAGGCATGTCGGCTTGAAGAAGATAGACACCATCAGAAACCGCTTGGTAAGACATCACTTCTGGCTCGTCGGTTTCGTCGTAAATCTCGCCGACCAGTTCTTCAAGCACATCCTCGAGGGTCGCTAAACCACTTGTGCCTTCGTGTTCATCCACAACTATTGCTAAGTGGGTTTTCTTCTCGCGCAGACGATTCACAAAATCTCGTAAGCCCATGCTTTCTGGAACGAAAATCGCTGGACGCATGATTGAACGCACCGTCACATGATCCAAATCCTCGAGTTGACCAAGTACATCCCGAGTGTACGCCACGCCGACAATGTTGTCTTTATCGTCGTCGTACACAGGAATCCTCGAGTAACCATGATTGTTGTACTCATCGAGTAATTCACGCAGTGGCACATCGGCTTCGATGGCATTCATTTTGGTGCGCGGGGTCATGATGTTCCGCACGGTTTTATCGCCAAAGTCAAAAACGTTATATACCAATTCTTTTTCGCCTTCGTCCAGCACACCTTGTTGGCTGCTGGCATTGACAATCATACGAATTTCATCCTCGGAGTGAGCAGCGTACTTGCCACCTTCGGCAGGTTTAATGCCAAACAAACGGGTGATACCAGCTCCAGCCCATTGCAAGGCTCGAGAAATCGGACCAAACACAAAAGCAAAAAGCTCGAGTGGCTGAATCAAAGCCATGGCAAGCGTTTCAGCTTTGGCAATGGCAATGCTTTTTGGCACAAGCTCAGCAAAAATCACGGATAAAATTGCGCTCACACCAATCGCAAAAGCAAGACTAACCCCATTGGCTACCCGCTCACCAAGGCTCGGCTCGAGGAACGGATGCACCAAAGAACCAATTGCGGGTTCTGCCACCACACCTGTCAGAAGTGAAACCACGGTGATACCAAGTTGATTGGCAGCAATAAAAAACCCAATGTTTGCCTGCGCTCGTTGCACCCGCAGTGCCTGGCGCGAGCCACGTTCAACCAGTTCTTGAATTCTTGTGTGCCGCGCACTGACAAGCGAATACTCAGCCGCAACAAAAAACGCATTGACCAAGATGAGAACAATCAAAATAAATAAACCTGTTAATTCCATTGGTGGGCGCACTCCATGCTGCGCCTCTCCTTGCACTGAAATGCGTGCAGGAGTCTATTCCTCGAGCAACTGATTTGCTCGAGCCGATGCCAAGAACAAGTGCGTAAAGCACTTTCTAAATTCAAACTGGGAGGTTCTTCCATAAGCATCACGCGTCGCTAAGCGCGACGCGATGAGGGAGTATAGCAGATTTTGCGTAGCGGCTGCCCCTTGACAGCGCTAAAACCCTATGCTACCTTTCTGTGCGCTGTTGTAACACAGTTTTGGGTTGTTAGCTCAATTGGCAGAGCAGCTGACTCTTAATCAGCGGGTTGATGGTTCGAGTCCATCACGACCCACCATACAGAAAGCCCCGTTAAGCGCGGGGCTTTCTGCTTTGACGCTTTTGTTTAGTGCAGTGGCTTTTCTCGAGCGTGACAAGCGCAACGTGCATTTGACTTAAACCTGAGCCATTGGCAACAAGCTATCTGCTGGCACAATAAAGCTGCCTTGCGTTGTACCTTGAGGCGCGTATTTCTCGAGTTCTTTTTGCAAGGCTTTGGCATCTATCTTGCCCTCGAGGGCTTTGCGATATGCTCGAACCGTGGCTTGCAACGCTTCAGGGCTTTCCTGCACAAACTCGAGACGGTAATGCCCAATTCCAGCCGCTCGCCAAGCCTCGAGGAAACGCCCGCCGCTCTGCGCTCGAGCTTCAAAAACGGTGTTGCGGCAGCCGACATCTGCCATGACTGGATGCTCAAAACCATTGTGGTCACGCAAAGCAAGGCTGTGCTTTTCGCAAGGATGACCGCAATTGGTGTGATCTGTGCCGGTGGACATAAACCGACAAAAAACACAATGCTCGGTGTGGAAAACAGGCAAATGATGATGCAAAATCACCTCGAGCTTAGAAACATCTATGTTCTTAGCCAGCTCGAGAATTTGGGCAGCATTCAAATCATGGGTGGGCGCAAGTCGAGTTAAACCCATCTCGAGCAAGTGTGAAGCGGTCAGGGCATTGGCAGCGTTTAAGCTAAAATCCCCAAGCAGTTCGGGGTGGTTTGAATGCTCGAGCAACGTGTGCAGCAAACCAAGTGGACGCACCAGAATGCCATCCACGGGCAGGGAAAGCAGAAAGGTGCTGATTCGCTCCTCGGCGGGTTTTAGAACCCTTGGGCTGGCGACCACAGCCCGAATACCAGACTCGAGGATGCGCTCGACGCTGGGGCGTAAGCCGTACAGCTCGAGGTAATCCAGCACAATTTCATTGGGGCGGGTTTCTATGGCAGCCTCGAGTTGGTCGGGTTTTCTGATGAGGATGGAGAGATATGGGTTGGTCAGGTCGGGCGAGGCATGCCTCGCCCCTACGGGTTGGGACAGGATATTTTTATTGATGGTACGTTTTGGGGCTTCGCGGCGCAGCTCGAGGAGGGCTTCGATGGCTTGGCGGCGGGCTTGTCCTAGGCTTGAGAGGGGTAGGAAACAACCATCCTCGAGTTCAATTTCTAGGGTCTCGAGGTAGAACGGGGTTTCGCCGAGTTTACCGAGTTCAACTTCAAGCGCTCGAGCATCGAGTGGGCGGCGCTCGGCGGGTTTGAGCATGTCTGTGGTTTGGCTGGCGGCAGTACGCCCAGCATCGTCGGTCACGGTCAGTTTGAGGGGTTGTCCGAGTTGCCCTTGGGCTGTCCACTTCACGGGTTTTCTCGAGACGGGTTTGCTGGCTTCGGTAAAAGGTTTGAGTTCTTTGGCAATGCTCGGGTCACTCGAGCGCCAAACCCAATCACCGCGTTCAATACGGTCAAAGCGCACGGCTCGATTACCAAAACGCAATTCAACTTCGCGCAGTCCCCTTGAATCCTCGAGTCGTACCGAGCCTCGGCGGGTATACTCAAAAACCTCAAAAATTGCGCCGCCTTCCTCGCGCCCTTCGATGCTTTGGCGTTGCGCGGCATCAAAGACCAAGCCGTCACCGGGCTTTAAGACCCCGACTCCATTGGGTGCAAATTCACCCTCGAGTTCCACCAGCACAGCCGTTCTCGAGACATCCACCACCGTTCCAACTCGAGTTCCCCGATGGCGCGGGGCGCGACCATGAACCACGGTTTGATGGTTCACACCTTGCATAAAGGCTGGCAGCAGCCCTCTCGAGTAAACTCCCTCGAGCAAGAACTTCTGTTCCCGTGCATGTTGTAGGGGCGATCCTTGTGATCCCCCTGCCCCCAACCCGCCCTGTTCGTTCCAAGCCGCATCAATTGCCAACCGATACGCATTGGTTGCTGCTGCAACGTACTCGGCATCCTTGTAACGCCCTTCGATTTTCAGGCAATCCACACCAATCCGAATCAGTTCTGGTATCTGCTCGAGGGCAAATAAATCTTGTGGGGAAAGCAAATAACGGTACTCGCCTAAATCGCGTTCAGTTCCATCCACAATCAGGTCATACGGCATTCGGCACGCCTGAGCGCACGCACCTCGGTTGGCGCTGCGTCCTCCCCACGCTTCACTACTAAAGCACTGCCCGCTGTACGAAACACACAGCGCTCCATGCACAAAAACCTCAAGTTCAAGGTCGGTGGCTTTTTTGATTTGTTCAATGTCCTTAAGACTCAATTCTCGAGCCAAGACTGCCCTCGAGACACCCAAACCTCGAGCGAGTTCAGCGCCTTCAGCGCTGGTGATGGTCATTTGGGTGCTGGCATGAATTGGCAGTTCTGGGGCAATTTGATGCGCTAAGCGAATCGCGCCGATGTCTTGCACGATAATCGCATCCGCGCCAGATTCAGCAATGCCTTCGATTTCTTTGGTTAAGCGCTCGAGTTCAGAATCAAAAATCAGGGTATTGACTGCCACAAAAGCCATCACACCGCGTTCATGGAGCATGGCAACGGTGCTGGCTAGGTTTTCATGGTCAAAGCTCATGGCTTTGGCTCGGGCATTAAAACCAGTCAAGCCAAAGTACACGGCATCAGCGCCAGCTTCAATGGCGGCGCGGAGTTGCGGCATTCCACCTGCTGGGGACATCAATTCGGGCTTGCGGGTTACTCGAGACATAATTTTTATTGTTGCATGAATCAGTGAGAGCAAAAAGCCACGGTATGCAAGGCAACCGCACCGCTTTACCTCGAGGGCTTAGACTCGAGCAATGCAATACACCCGACTTGGTAATTCTGGTTTAAGCGTCTCCAAACTCTGCCTTGGCATGATGACTTACGGCGACCCACAATACCGCCCTTGGACGCTGCCACTCGAGGAATCCGAGCCTTTTGTGCGCCGCGCCATCGAAGCGGGGATTAACTTTTTTGACACCGCCAATGCGTACTCGAGAGGCACATCAGAAGAATTCACGGGGATTATGCTCAAAAAATATGCTAAGCGCGAAGATTATGTACTTGCCAGCAAAGTCTATTTTGGGGTTGGCGAGAACGCCCCAAACCGACAAGGCTTAAGCCGTAAACACATCTTTGAAGCCATTGATGCCAGCTTAAAGCGCCTTGGCACGGATTACTTGGATTTGTACCAAATTCATCGTTGGGATAACAACACGCCCATCGAAGAAACCATGCAAGCCTTGCATGACCTTGTGCGCTCGGGGCGGGTGCGTTACATTGGTGCTTCGAGCATGTGGGCGTGGCAGTTCGCCAAAGCGCAGCGCGTGGCAGAGCAGCATGGTCTAACCAAGTTTATCTCGATGCAAAACCATTACAACTTGATTTACCGCGAAGAAGAACGCGAGATGATGCCGCAATGCTTGGACATGGGCGTGGGTGTGTTGCCGTGGAGTCCGTTGGCTCGAGGAAAACTGGCTGGAAACCGCAGCCAAGACGGGCAGAAACTGACCAAACGCGCTGAAACTGATTCCTTTGGCGATGCGCTTTACACCCATCCAAGCGATTGGAAAATAATTGAAAACCTCAACGCCATTGCCGAAGCTCGAGCCGTTTCGAGTGCCACGGTTGCGCTGGCGTGGATGCTGACCAAGCCATTTGTGACTGCGCCGATTATTGGTACGAGTAAATCCAAACACCTCGAGGATTCGATTGCAGCAGTTGACTTCAAACTCGAGCCAGAGGAAATCAAGCAACTCGAGGCGGCGTATGAACCACACGCAATTGCTGGGCATGTTTAGGATTTTTTCCAATTTGACAATGGATGATAATATGCTGTCAACGGGTTAGGCATGCCTAACCCCTACGGGTTAGTAAAATTCCAGCCGTAGGGGCAAGGCATGCCTTGCCACCTAAGAATCATTTGATATTCAATCCCAAATCAGGCTTTGAAGGAGAGTCCATGAAATTACAACTTCGCACGTATACCATCAACAAAGGCGCTCTCGAGCAGTGGGTGCAAGAATGGCAAACTCAACTTGTGCCACTGCGTCAAAAAATGGGTTTTGTGGTTCTCGAGGCGTACACCGTTCCAAGCACCAATCAATTTGTGTGGCTGATGGGTTTTGATGGCGGTTCTTGGGAAACCGCTGACCGAGCCTATTTTGATTCCGAGGAACGCAAAACCATGCAACCAGACCCTGCGCGGCTGATTGCAAGGATGGAAAATGTGTTTATTGAGAAAGTGCGCTGACGGAGACAAATTTTTTAATGTGGGTCTTAAGGATTAACCATGAAGAATGCACTTGTGATTTTGTTTTCAGCACTCAGTTTTGCAATTGTTGGCTGTGATAATTGGCATTTAGCACAAGTCACCTTTAGCAAATCTATTGTCCGCGTTGGAGATATTGCAATTGGGAGCTTTGAGTGGAACGTAGGTCATTTTCCTTCAAATGTACTGGAACAATTCACCAACCCAAAAAATTCGGTCTTTCTGATATCTGAAGTTACGCAGTCTGTAAAAGGCTGATAAAATAAGACCCCCTGCGGTCACAGGAGGTTAAAGATGAATTTATCAGCCATTGCTTCGTATGTCCATAGTCAATTATGCAGTAACTACAATAATT
>JAAFJQ010000189.1 GCA_013298185.1 Deinococcales bacterium | reverse complement strand
AGTGTGCAGAACGCCATCCAGAATGGCTGGCAAAAAGTCCTTGATGGAATCTTGTCCCTGAACCCGATTCCCGAAGCCCTGCGTCCGATTTTAGGCTCGAGGTATTTTTGGTTTCTGATTTGGGTAGCGATTTTCTCGAGCCTCGGGCGTAACTTGCTTGGTGAGCGCTTCGGCGCATGGACAGGCGCAATTCTAGGCGGCTTGGTCTGGGCGAGTTTTATGCCCAAGCCTGAACTCGAGTTGGGCGGTTTGCTGCTGTTGTTGGTGATTGCACCCGTGTTATTTGGTTGGTTCTCGAGAACCCGAATTGGTCAGCGCACCCGAGGCGCAAAAACCTGCCCTGAGTGCGCTGAAGAAGTCAAATTTCAAGCCAAAGTCTGCAAGCACTGCCAGCATCGTTTTGAGAAGGCTTAAGCTCCACCAACTGCCAGAACTTTAACCCGAACACTCGGCGAACCTGCCCCTGCCATTGGGCTGAACTCGAGGTCATTGCCGATGCTTTCAATTTCGTGCAGCATCTCGAGGAAATTACCTGCCACCGTAAAATTCTCGAGCGGATGAGTCACTTTGCCGTTCTCAACCCAGAATCCTTCGGCTTGCAGGCTGAATTCACCTGTGATCTCGTTCACCCCTGCGTGCGTGCCTTTGACTTCGGTCAAAAGTAAACCTGTTCCAATCTCCTCGAGCAGTGCTTCTTTGCTGTTCTTGCCAGCCTCGAGGTAAAAATTGCTGGTGTCAATGCCAATCGTGCCTCGGTAACTGTACCGCGAGGCATGACCAGTGCTTTTGACCCCGTCCTTAGAAGCGGTTTCGGTGTTGTGCAAGAAGGTTTTGAGGACTCCGCCTTCGATCACGCTGAGGTACTGACTTGGGTAGCCCTCGGCATCAAATGGGCGCGAAGCCATGGCAGCAGGACGGGTGGCATCATCCACCAAATGCACCAGACTCGAGCCAATGCGCTGACCGAGTTTACCAGCCAATGGGCTTTTGCCTTCTTGCACCATTTTGGCATTGAAAATATCCGAGTATGTGCCAAGCAAAGTCGCCATGCACAGGTTTTCAATCACCACAGGGTATTTGCCTGTGGTTGGCATCTTCGCACCAAGTCTAGCCACGCTTTTCTGCACCGCATTGATCGCGGTTTTGGTCGGGTCAAGGCTTTCAAACTCCCTCGAGAACTGCCAATCAAAACCCATTTTGTTCTGACCGTTTTCAGCCACCAATGGCATGGCGTACTGCACCGCATAATTGGATTTGTACCCTCGAGCCAAGCCCTCGGTGTTGGCTATCGCTACTTCAGATTCACCATCGGTGTAGGTCATGTACGGTACACTGACCACCCGAGCATCAGCCGCTCGAGCCGCACGGTCAAGCTCGAGTGCCACTGCGACTTTGCGATCCACCGTCACGCCACTCAATCCCTCGCCGAACAAATCCCCAACATGGGGTGGCTCTGGATGCGCCGCCAGCACCGCATGACCTTCTGGTGCAACCAAACTGGCATTCTCGAGCGCATTCTGTAAGCAGCGCGTCAGGGCTTCTTCGGACAAATTCTCGGTGTACGAATAACCCCAAGCCCCATTTGCCAAGGCTCGCAACCCAAGCCCTGCTCGTTTGGACATCTTAAATTCCGAGACTTCACCAGCATAAGCCTGAATGCTCGTACTCGAGTTGCGAGAAGAAAACACCTCGACTTTTGCGCCTAACTTACGGGCAGCCTCGAGAACAAAGGCTTGGGCTTGGGAAAAAGAAAGTTGATTCATGGTTTGCTCCTTTGGAGCGACGAAGGCGGAAGGACAAAGGACGAAGGCAAAGGCTTTCCTCTTTTTTCTTTCCTCTTTCTCGCTTCCTACGCCCGTCCTCCGACGGTGATTTCGCTAATCAAAATATGTGGTTGTCCAACATCGGCGGGAATGCTGCCCGAGACGCTGCCGCACATGCCTTGTCCTCGAGCAAGGTCGCCTGCTACGCCAACAATGTTCATTAAATCCTTTGCGCCATTGCCGACGAGCGCCGCGCCGCGTACAGGTTCAGCGATTTCACCATCGCGGATGATGTAGCCTTCGTTCACCGTGAAGTTATAGTCGCCTGTGCCGGGGGTGACGCTGCCGCCTCCCATGGTTTTGGCGTACAAGCCGTATTTGACTTGCTTGATCAGGCTTTCGGGGGTTTCTGGTCCTTCGGTGATAAAGGTGTTTCGCATTCTCGAGGCGGGGGCGTAAGTGTAATCTTGGCGGCGACCTGAGCCTGTGCGGGTGTAGCCTGTTTTCATTTCGCCGACTTTGTCCACCATGTAGCTTTTTAAGATGCCTTTTTCGATCAGCACGGTGCGTTCAGTGGGCATTCCTTCATCGTCAAAGTTGCTGCTGCCCCATGCACCAGGTATTGTGCCGTCATCCACGGCGCTTAGTGATTCGTGCGCGATTTGCTGACCGATTTTATCGGCAAAAACACTGGCTTTCTTTTCGATGGCGGTGGTCTCGAGGATATGCCCACATGCTTCATGGAAAATCACGCCTCCAAAGGCATTGCCAATCACCACAGGAATAGTGCCAGCCGGGGCAAAACCAGCGTATAGCATGGCATTGGCAATTCGGGCGGCTTCTGCGCCAGCCCGTTCGGGCAAATCGCCATCAAAGAATTCCATGCCCATGCCAGCGCCGGGCAGGAAAGCACCATCGGAGCGGTGCGAACCATCTTCGGCGATGGCGTTGACGGCTAACCTCGAGTAAACGCGCTCATCTTCGACCCACAAACCATCGGAATTGGCAATCAATACGCGCTGCACCCAGTCAAAGTAACGCACGTCTATGGTTTTCACATGCCCGACCTTTGCAGCGGCACTGGCGCGTTTGGCGAGCGCCAGTTTCTCGAGTTTCTTTGTTTCAAGCGGGTGCTTGGTGACGGTATAAATTTTGCGCGGCGCAGCCACGCGAAAATCCAGACCACCCGCGCCCGAAGCATCCACTTCGCCACCAAAACCATTGGCTCGAGCCACAGCTTCGGCAATGGTACGAAGACCATCTCTCGAGACATCATTGGTGTAGGCATACACAACTTTTGTGCCGTACAGCACTCGGATGCCAGCGCCGAAATCATTGCCGCCACCAGCGTCTTTGACTCCGCCATTCAAGAGGTGCAACTGAGAGGTGACTTTATCTTCCACGAAGAGATCGGCAAATTCAGCGCCACCAGCACGCGCTACTTTTAAGACCTCGCTGACTAGATTTTGCTCGAGCATAGAAGGGTAGTGTATTGAGTTTCTGGTTGCTAGGCTAGTGAAAGTTGCAAGTTAAAAGGGCAGAGAGAAAAGGTTAAAGAGGAAAGAGAAAAGGCGAAGGTTGCTTTGTGGCGGTATCACCAGCAGAATTGCGCTGATTAGAATTTGCCTTCAGCTTGTCTGGTTCGCAGAATCTCGAGGGTCTTTGCCACATCTATTTGCCATTCAATGCGATCTCTGAACGGCTTAAATCCGAGTGTCTGATTGATTTTCAGCATTGGTGCGTTGCTGTCAGCGTTGCCTGTGCGGATTCGGTCAACCGTTGGACGTTTTCGCATCAATGTCTCGAGCATGACGGATTTCAGCCATGCGCCTAAGCCATGTCCACGATGAGCAGGGTCAACCCCTGTTCCCCATTGCTGCCCAATGTTTGGGCGATTGTGATGCCAACCGGTTTGGGTAAAACCAGCGTACACCCCAGATGCTTTATGCTTTGCTAAGCACAATATCCACTTTGTTTCGTGCTTAGCAGCTTGTTCATAATCTTCAATGAGCTTTTCTGGTGTGGCTTGCCAATCATTGAACTCGAGGTCGCCGCGTGGAGCGGTGTTCATGATGTTATAAGCATCACAGATTTTTTGAAGTTCTGCGGTATCTGTGGGCAGGTTGTCTTCGTACCAAACAAGTTCATACAATTCGGTTGGGGCTTTCTCGAGTGAGGTTGTGACATACTCGCGGTTGAGTTCGCTGATCAGCAATTGATTGGTGTGTTCTTCCTGTCCAAACTTTGCACCAATCATCTCGGCGAACGGCTTACCACCAGAGCGTAGGCTATTTGTTCCTGTAAAAACTTTTTTGCGCCCCAGCTCAGAAATCTCCTCGAGCAGAAACAACAACAACCTCGAGCCATGACCTTGGCGAAGCTGACTTGGAAGAACCATCAGTTGCATTCCAGCCAAATCTGGGTTTTCTGTGTCGTTGTCGCGCCAGCCAGCTCCAGCAATGCCAAGTACTTGATCGCCAGAAAAAACCACAAACATTCTTTCGACATCGTGTGGCGCGGGTTCGCGCCACCATTTGAGGCGCTCCTCCCAAGGGATTGGTAGGTCGTCGGGCAGGATTTCAGCTTGCCGAGCATTCCAAAAATCGTGCAGCAAACGAAGTTCGCGTTCTGGAGCAGTCCTTGGGTCAAGACGAATTGGGGTCATGGTCAAGACCTTACCCACTTCTCGAGTTGGCTTGCATGAGAATTCTCGAGTTGGTTTGCATGAGAAACTTTGCGTCTGCAATTAAAGTAGGGGAGAGCAATACTTGCACAAAGCGCTTGACTCACAGCTCAAAGCCCCATGCGACGCTCGTGCGACGCAGTTTGGTTTATAGTAATCAGCATGACAAAATTCTTATGTCTAATAGCGTTTTTGATTGCCTCGAGTGCAAGTGCCTTTAACCTCTTGCCGCCAACCACCAACCTCGAGATGGCTCGAGCAGCACAAAGCCCAGCCAATTCTTGGACGATTCTGGTGTATTTACATGCTGACCATAACTTAGATGGCTCGAGTGTGGTGGACATGCAGGAAATGCAGAAAGTTGGCTCGAGTAACACTTTTAACATTGTGGTGCAATGGGATAGGTCTGAAGTTTCAGGGGTACAACGCGGTGTTGTCGGTCAAGGTAAGTTCAATGTGGTGCAGAAAATGCCTGAACTCAATTCCGATGACCCCAAGGTGCTGGCAGATTTTATTTCGTGGGGCATTCAAAAATACCCTGCGCGGCGCTACGGCTTGGTGATGTGGGATCACGGCGGACAATGGGATGGCGGTTTTGGTGGCGATGAAACCAACAAAGGCGATGGCATCAGCGTCATGGATATGCGACGTGCGATTCAAGCTGGTATGGCTCAAAGTCAACAAAAGAAGTTTGATTTTTTGACCTTTGATACCTGTCTGATGGGAGGACTCGAGTTACTGACGGCATTTGGCGATCTTTCAAATATGTATATTGCCAATCCTGAACTTGATTTTGGTGATGGCTGGGAGTACACCACCACTTTCTCGTACTTAAAAAACAACCCAAGTGTGCCAATGAACTTATTTGCCACCAAAGAAAATGAACTCTGGGGCAAGCACCACAGTTCAGACGAAGCCGATATTTTGTACCGCGCCCACAGTGCTTACGACCCGAGTAAACTACCCGCCTTACTGGCTGCCAGTAAAAACTTTAGCACTGCGCTTGGTACAGCTTGGCAAACCGAAGCTGACCAACTTGCTACGCTTCGCAGTAAAGTTCTCGAGTACAATATAGACACCGACGAACCCCGTGCGCCAAAGAATTATGTGGATTACGGGCATTATGCGGCTCTGGTGGCAAAGACCACCCAAGATGCCAACCTAAGAAGCGCCTCGGCTAATTTGCAAGCCGCAATTAAAAGCACAGTCATTGCCAAGACCTTAGGTAAAAACAACCAAGCCGCCAGTGGTATCAGTATCTGGATGCCAGCCGATAGTTCCGAATTGCCAGAAGCCAGTGTGCTGGAATCGTATGACCAGCTTTATAAAATCTCGGATACAGGCTGGAACACCTTCCTCGAGAACAACTGGTTTGGTACGGTTGAAGACAACAGCGAAGCCCCGACCCTCGAGTTACAAGAAAGCCGTAACCTGATTGGACCAAATGCCAATAAACCTGCCGAAGTGGATTTCCGCGTGGCGGGCAAGGACTTAGACGGCGTCTATGCCAGCATCGGGCGTGAAATTGGTCAGAGCTTTAATTTGTATGGCGACTTGTTCTTTGACCGAGCCGAAGAAGGCGAATTTACCGCCGAGTGGGATGGTAGCCTGATTTATTTGTCCGATGGTAAGAACCGCGACCTTTTCACAGGTTTTTTCCAAGATGCCGGCGATACTTTATTGGCTGCTACGGCTCAATACACTGAACCTCGAGATCAAGTTTCTACCCCAGTGATTGTCTTGATGAATGCCGAAACCCTGAAAATCACGGCAATGCTTGATGATTCAGGCTCGAGTCCGCGTGAAATGCTTGCCCGACCTGGTGGGACGCTCGAGTTTGAGTATTTACGCTATGCAACCATTGACGATGAAGACCCAGAGTTTGCTTTGACGGGCGGCAAAGTGACCATTCCTCCGGCTGGCTTAAAAGCATTGCGTAGTTTCTATGCGCCAGCTCCAAAAGGAGATTATTCGCTGGTGTTTGGTGTGACTGACTGGGCAGGCAACGAGCAGACCGATGATGTGTCTATAAAAATTCAGTAGCTCGAGATTGGCGAGTTTGACAGCTCGCCTTTTTTACGACTTGACAAATGACCATAAGTCATTTATTATCTGACCCATGGTCATTAAGACTCGAGCGCGAACCAATAGCGCTAAAGAAGAACGCCGCACGCACTTACTCAACACTGCTCGAGAACTCTTTACCGAACGCGGTATGGGTTTTTCCATGCTCGAAGTTGCTCAAACCGCCAAACTTGCCAAAGGCACAACCTATTTGTACTTTGCCACCAAAGAAGAAATGCTGCTCGAGTTATTGCGTGAAGAACTGCTTGATTGGTTCGGTGAGTTTCACAGCATTCTCGAGCAACCACAAAATTTGGCTGAGCGCATTGCCAAAAGCATCTCGAGCCGAAAGTTATTGGTATCGCTTTTTGCGGTTCAGGTCAGTATTTTGGAACAGAACCTGAGCTTTGAAGCAGCCCTGAAATTCAAAACTTTTTTACTCGAGCAGAGCAGCCAAGTCATTCCTCAACTCGAGCATGTCTTGCCAAACAGCAACGGTCTTGCGGTATTACAAACCATCAATGCACTGGTGATTGGTTTGGCGCAAATGTCTCAACCGGTTGGTGCAATGCGCGAGGTGATGCAAATTCCAGAAATTTCTGCCATGCACCTTGAATTCGACAAAGCCTTGAAACACGGTTTAAACATGTATTTTGCCGGCTTGCAATAATCATCAACTCGCCGAGCTACGGCTCGAGAACACAGGGCTGCGGTTGAATCGCAGGTTGAACTCAAAGGAGAAAAATCATGAACAACAAACCCCTCGCATTGGTCACAGGCGCTTCTGGCGGCATCGGCGAAGACATTGCTCGAGAACTCGCACAAAAATACCATCTCATTCTCGTGGCTCGCAGTCAAGATAAACTCGAGGTGCTGGCAAAAGAACTTGGCGGGGCTGAAGTGATTGCCCTCGATTTATCCACACCAACGGCTGCCCTCGAGTTAAAACAACAACTCGAGCAACGCAACCTTAAGCCATCCGTGCTGGTCAACAACGCTGGTTTTGGTGAATACGGCGAGTTTCACCTTGGCGAAGCCAAAAAGCTCGAGCAGATGCTGATGCTGAACATGGTCACACTGACGATGCTGACCCGTTACTTGCTGCCCGACATGATGGCTGCAAAAAACGGAAAAATCATGAATGTGGCAAGCACTGCCGCTTTTATGCCCGGTCCTTTGATGGCAGTGTACTATGCCAGCAAAGCCTATGTACTATCGTTCGGTGAAGCGCTGGACGAAGAATTAAAAGGCACTGGTGTGAGCGTCACCACTCTCTGCCCGGGTCCTGTCAAAACTGGTTTCCAAGACCGCGCTGCCATGAACGATAGTAAACTCCTGCAAAGTCCAATGAACCCAATGATGGACAGCCGCGAAGTGGCAAAACAAGCCGTGGTTGCCCTCGAGAGTAAAGCTCGAGTGATTATTCCGGGCTTCATGAATCAGATTTTGACGCTGACTCCACGATTCGTTCCAAGAGCATTTGTGCCAACAATTGTGAAAAACGCTCAGGCTCGGAATCATTAAAAGAGCAAAAAACTCGAGGCTCGAGCAATTGCTCGAGCCTCTGTTTTTTGGCACACACTTCCACACTCGCAATGACTTAGGCTTTTGCCTGTTCCTCACGGGGATGTTGTTCAGTCAACTTGACTGATGTTCTGACTCGAGTCTCGAGTTT
>JAAFJQ010000188.1 GCA_013298185.1 Deinococcales bacterium | reverse complement strand
ACTCGAGCGTACCTGTGGGTACACGCAGCGCCTCGAGAACCCGAGCGCAACCGTGTCCTAACAGCGCCTCGAGTGCTGCGCTTGGCTCGAGTGGGCTGCTCCAAAGATTTGCCACACCGCGAGCAGGGTAAATCATGGTGGGTTGCCATGGAGCGACGCACATGCTCATCACTTTTGCACTTAGAAAGGCACTGGGGACAAGAATCATACCTTGGTCGTGAAGTTCTATCGGATTGGTCAATGATTTTTCTTGGGTCAGGGTGTGATCGGCAAAAGACAAGGTTGGATGCAATTGATTAAAAACCAAATCCGCACCGCCAAGCGCCAATTGCCGAGCGCGAAGCATCACGTCACCCTCTAAAAAAAGTCGAATTCGCGTCCAGTGCTGCTCGAGTGCCGCATTCCAATACGCCTCGAGTTGCAAGGCTAAATCATCCAATGCGGCTTGTGGTGTGTCCAGAAAAGTTTGAGCATAGGTTGGAATTTCAGGCAAGTCTTTGTAATTCCATTCAATGTCGTGCTGAACAATGTTATGCGGGGTGAAACGCATCGTCTCGAGTTCGCTTTTGAAATCTGGAAAAGGTGTGTTTGGTGGTGGTGTAAGAAAATCGGGGATGTAATTGCTGATGTTTTTCGGGTCGCGCACCAAGGTAAAAAGTGGCTCGAGGTCAAGGTGTTTGGTGCTTTTTTTGGTTTCTTTGATCCAAGGTAAGTGCATTGCACCCATGCTTGGATTTCGCAGCACCCGCAGGCTCGAGACGCACTCCCACAGTGGGCTAAAAGCGAAACGAATTTTAGCAAGGTCAGTGTCCGAAAAATAAAAAAGTTGCGGCATGGCTTTAGCCCGTTGGTAGTTTGGCAATAATTTCGTGCCAAACCTCGAGATGTTCTTTTTTGATGCCACTCGAGCGCTTGAATTCAGCTTCGAGACAGGCTCGGTATTCGCTTAGAAAACGCTCTGGTTGTTGAATCAATCGCAAATAATACTTAAGCGTCGGTAGTACCCCATTGGTGATGATTTGGCAAGGATGCCTTGCTGCATACTGCTCGAGTGACTGATGCACGGCTGCTTCATTGGAAAAATTAAGCGTGCTGGTGGTCAAAATCAAATACCGCTCGAGCTTGGTGTTTTTGATTTTCAGGTACGCCACATCAATCATTTCTGGCGTGATGGGTTTGTTGTGCTTGATTTCCAATGCTTCAAATGGCATATCCTCGAGTAATACGTCAATATCGCCAAGCGAATGCGATTTAGAATCAGCGCTGGTGTGCGTCTCGAGTGACGCAAGGCGTGTACCAGAGTAGAATTTGATTTCAGGCAGCATCAGTTGGTACATTGCGTACATTGCCACAACAGGGATTCTGGCTGCACCCGTCACACCTTTGGCATATGGGTGTTCAATATGCTGCTTGACGGCTTCTACAATGTGGCGGATACTGATTTTGGCAAGCACACTTGGACGCTCGAGCAGGTCTTGGTTGGCTAAATCTTGTTCCCATAAAAATGACAAGGCACTGTGAAGCAAATCAATCGCACTTTTCGGAGACTGTTCTAAAGACTCAAGAACATCGAGAAAAGCTTTTTTTAAGGCTGGATTGCGAATGTTACCTGGATAGTGCTGGTCATAGACATGAGGCTGCTCGAGGCTGCGCGTTAGCCAAGCGCTTTCTGCCATGGCGAAGCTAGGAAAATGCCGTCGCAAGAACGGAGTGATGTATTTGGTATCAAAAGTTCTACCTGAATAACCGTGTTCCATTTTGTCTTGATGGCGGCGAATATCTTGTTCTGGGCGGTATATCTTATAAGCAATTGAAGTCAGAACAACACCAAATACGCCTTTTTGCTGTGCCGCATTCTCGAGAATGGTGTGCAAGGCTGGATTATCGTTTTTATACTCGAGTGTTTGGGCTTTTAACAGGGCATTCTCGAGCAGTTCATTTGGGTTCATAGGTCATCCCACAATTTGGCTTGTTGGGTATTTTGCAGCGCATTCAAACGGGTCTGTGCAAAATCGCAGTAGCTCTGATTGATTTCAAAACCAATAAACCGTCGGCTTTGCTGCACACATGCCACGGCACTTGAGCCAGCACCCATGAATGGGTCTAGCACCACATCGTTTGGACGGGTTAGCAGGTGTAAGAATTCCTCAATCAGTTTGACAGGGTAAATCGCAGGGTGCGGGCAGTTTTTCAAGGATTCCACAGGTGAAATCATTGCGTCTTTTTTCAGTGGATTGTTGTAAATCCGAATCAAAGTAAACCCGTTTTTATCGAGCTGAATTTTACGTCCGCCTTCTTGACCACCAAATGGCTCGGCGTGGATACCACGGATTTTCATGCGGAAACCCTCTATTTCACCGCTTCTGACTTCTTCAATCATGCCTAAAAGTGCTTCCCTTGCCATGTTTTTTTGGGTTGGAGTCAGGCTTGATTGTTCGATTAAACCAAAATACTTCTGCCCAATGTTTTCGCCTGCGGTGCTTTTTGGCAGCTTAGAATCGGCTAGGAAATCATCCAGAAAATATTGATACCCGTTGGTTTTTACAAAATGAAAAAATGGTTCGGTGCTGCTGACCAAACGCCGCTTAAACTGACGCGGTGTGGGATTGGTTTTGAGCCAAGTGATGTTGTTGACCAGCTGCACAGCGCACTGCTCAGTAGCAGCAATGGCAAAACGGTACGGCACAAGGAGCAATGATGCTTCTTGGTATTTATCGCCAAGATTAAAAACAATGTTGCCTGTTGGTTTGAGAACCCGCACGCACTCGGCAAAAACCTCGAGCAAACCCGATAAATACTCTGGTAATGCCGTTTCTTGCCCAAGTTGACTGCCATAATCGCGTTGCTGAAAATATGGCGGTGAAGTGATGACCAAATCCACGCTTTCATTCGGCAAAAGCGGTAACAGCAAACGATTATCACCGCAGACAATCTGATTGACAAATGGTAAGGTCGGTCTGTCGGTCTCGAGCAGCATAAGGCAGTATAAAACACCACTTTCTAAAAGTATAGATTCGATGATTCTTGAATTGATTTATTTTCTACTTGACCTGCTTTTAGACTCTGCGCCATGAACTTTGCGTTACTGAACAACATCAACTTTCGCTTACTGGTTTCGGGCTGGGGCATCAGCGCTATCGGCAACGGAATGCAGTTTATCGCCTCGAGCTGGCTTGCCACCGAACTGAGCGGCAAGGGTTACGCCGCCGCGCTGGTGCTGATCGCTCAGACCATACCGGGGTTGCTGCTCGCCCCATTTTTAGGGGTGTTTATTGACCGCCTCGAGCGGCGCAAATTAGCAGCTTTCCTTGATTTTTTCAGGGCAACTGGGCTGCTGATCGTGCCACTGGTTTACTGGTTTGCTCGAGCCGAAGCGTGGCATTTGTACGCCATGACTTTTGTGGTTGCGCTCGCCGATTCGCTGTACTGGGCAACCCGTGGCGCTTTGGTGCGCGAAGTCATGCCCAAAGACAAGTTACTCGAGGCAAACACACTTTCAATGACGGTGGTGCAACTGGGTATGATTGTCGGGGCAAGTGCCAGTGGTTTTATCATCGCCGCAGCTTCGCCTGTGACCGTGATGCTCTTAAACACCGTCACGTACCTGATTTCTGGTGTTTTAACTCTGCTGATGTGTATGACGGTCAAACCCGCTCTCGAGGCTCGAGGTCGTTATCTCGAGGATTTACAAGCTGGTTGGGCGTACTTGCGCTCCAATCCCAACCTTTGGTTTCCATATTTTGGTGGTTTAATGCTGTTCAGCACGATTCAAACCATCAATGTGTTGCTTGTACCTTTTGTGAAGCAAGTCCTCAACCTCGAGGCAGATGCGCTGGGCTTAATAGACGCAGCTTGGGCAGTGGGCGCAGTGGCGGCTGGCTTTGCTATGGCAAAAGCTGTGACGCAGTTTGGACGCGAACGCCTGATGATGCTCTCACCGCTTTTACTGGCGCTTTGCTTATTTGCCTTTAGCTTCTCGAGTACGTTGTGGGTGGCGCTGATGTTGTATGCACTGGGTGGTTTTTTGATTCGTGGCAATGTCTTGTATCGCACCACAGCTCAGGAACGCACCAATTTGGATTTTCAGGGGCGGGTGGAGAGCATGGTTGGGGTTGTCTCGAGTTTGGCGGCGTTATTGATTTATGCTTTGATGGGCGTGTTGCAAGAATTGGTCAGTCCAAGAGCGCTTTATTGGTTGCAAAGTTTGGTGCTGCTGGCATTAGCATTCTGGGCTTGGCGGATGCTACCAAAGTTCAAGACTGCCAGTGCGTGATGATGCAAACTTGCTCGAGTCCAATCTGTTTGGCTAAGCCAATCAAAGCCAGATGATCCTCATGCACTTGGTAACGGCTGTATTTTCAGTGATGTTTTGCATCGGCGCTTGCTCGAGGTAGGCAAGAGCTTGCCATATCACTATTCATGAACGAATACTTTTCACAAAAAACCCATGCACAGGCGCGAGGCTGGTGAAACGAACCCAATCACCGATTTTAAGACTGCGCCAAGAATCGTCCAGCACACCCAAAACCAAGGTGGCTTTGGCAGAGACAACCACATGGTTGGCTTCTACAAAAAGCACCTGCCCTTGACCCTCGAGCTGAGAAATGCCTTGAGTCTCTAAGCTGGCTTCCTGAGTTTCACAAACCTCGAGACTATTGACCATTGGGTTGACAATCATCAGTGCCTCGCCGTTGACGGCTGCATAAGGACCCATGCGGTCAAACAGATAAATCACCCGCCCACCAACCCGAGCCTCGAGAAGCGGCGAAGCCTCGATTTGCGGGTATAAAAAAACGCGGGCAGCATGGGCTTTAAAATGCTCCATGAATTCAATGGTTGAATGCTCGAGAACTGGCATGGATGGAGTCTAACACCTCAGAGGAAAGAGAAAAGGCAAAGGGCTTTCCTCTTTTCTCTTTGACCTTTAACCTGTCCCACCTCTAGTTCAAATAGCTTATGTGCTGCAAGTAGCCCCAATGATAGGCTCTAAAAAACCCGAGACCGCTCAACTCGGGTGGCAGAAGGTGTCATGTTCAATGGTTTTCGTGGCTTAGGTGTCTATTTCATGCGCTACAGAACGCAGTGGACACTTGGTTTTATCTGTGTCTTTTTATCGGTCGGGATTTCGCTCCTTGGTCCGCCATTTATTGTGCGTGGCGTGGTGGACAGCATCCAAGCTGGTACTGCCACCCTCGAGAGTGTGGGTTTAGCCGCTATTTTGATTGTGGTAGCAGCCGGTGTGGCAAATTTCATTGTCTACTGGCAACGCCAATTCAATGTCGTCTCGAGCCATAAAATTGGTTATGACATACGCCACGATATTTTTAATCACCTGACCACACTCGACCAAAGTTATTTTCATAAAACCAAGACTGGCGACCTGATGAGCCGCCTGACATCCGATTTGAACATGGTGCGTGAAATGCTCGGCTTTGGGATCAACGCTGGCACAAACACTTTGCTGCGCCTGATTATGAGCTTGGGTTTGATGATTTACCTCTCGCCAACCTTGGGTTTGGTGGTGCTGGCGGTCTTCCCATTTATTGCTGGAATGCTGGCATGGATGGTGCGACTGATCGCCAAGCGCTACGAAGCTGTGCAGGAGCAAGCCAGTTTAATCAGCGCCAAAGCCCAAGAGAATTTCAGTGGCATTCGTGTGGTCAAAGGTTACGCCATCGAAGACCGCGAAATTGCCGAGTACAAAGCCATGAACGCCGAGTACAAAAAACGCAGCATGTCCTTAGCGGTTGCCGAAGCCCCAGAATGGGCAGCCGTGGGCATTGCCATGAACACAGTTTTTATTGTGGTGCTGCTGCTCGGCGCTCGAGAATTGATTCTCCAAGGTGGTTTTTCGGGCAACACCAATGCCAATTTCGCAGGTTTGACCGTGGGAAAATTCTTTCAGTTCTTTACGTACTTATTTGAACTGAGTTGGCCCATGCTCGCTGTGGGCTGGATGACCAACATCTTTCAGCGAGGCTCGAGCAGTTGGAAGCGCCTACAAGAAATCCTTGATGCCAAAAGCCAAATTGCCGACGATGGACGCACCGACCACAGCCTGAAAACCCTGCGTGGCGATATTGCCTTTGAAAATGTGGGATTCAAAACCGATGGACGCAGTTTGCTCAGTCAGATTAACCTTTCGATCCCACACGGCAGCATTCTGGGCATCACAGGACGCACAGGCAGCGGCAAAACCCTGCTGGCTCAAATGATTGGGCGTTTGATAGACCCAACCGAAGGCACAATCCGAATAGATCAAACCGATGCCAAACGCATCCCCATAGACTTGCTGCGTGGCAACATCGGGCTTGTGCCGCAAGAACCATTTTTATTCTCCGATAAGTTATCTGAAAATATTGTCTTTGGCTTATCCAACAGCATTCAAGTCGAAGTTGAAAACAAACCCGACCTCGAGATCACCCGTTGGGCAGCTAAAATCGCAGGGCTATCCAAAGATGTCGAAGACTTCCCCGAGCAGTACAACACCGTCCTTGGTGAACGCGGCATCACCCTAAGCGGCGGGCAGCGTCAGCGCACCGCTTTGGCTCGAGCCATTGCTCGTAAACCCGCGATTCTGATTTTGGACGACAGCATGAGCGCGGTGGACACCGAAACCGAAAGCCGAATTTTATCCGAACTGAAAACCGTTCTCGAGGGACGCACCGTGATTCTGATTGGTCATCGTGTTTCGACCCTGCGTTTTGCTGACCAAATTGTGGTTCTCGAGAATGGCAGGATTTTAGAAACAGGCAGCCATGAAAACCTAATCGCCCAAGGCGGTTACTACGCCGAAATGGAACGCAAACAAAGCCTCCAAGGAAAACTCGAGGACGAAGAAAGTGAGGCAGTGCATTCATGAGAGAAGAAGACGCATTTCAAAAACAATTTGATTGGCAACTGACCCAACGAATCCTCAAATACCTTCGCCCGTACACTTGGATTGCCCTTGGTGCATTGATACTGGCGTTCCTGAACAGTGGCACAAATCGTTTGTACCCGTTTTTGCAGGCTTTGGCGTTTGACCGTTACGTTGCCCCTGCCAAAAACACCTCGTTTTTTGCCCTGACCCCTGATGAACGCTGGAACGGCGTGGTGCTGATTGCGATGATCATTGGTGCAGTGGCGCTGCTCGAGTTTGTGGTGCGTTTCGGTTTTAATTACACGCTGTCTTGGATGGGGCAGAGTGTTTTATTCGACATTCGGGCTGATATTTTCTCAAAATTGCAACGCTTGCCACTGGCGTACTTTGATCGTAATCCTGTGGGGCGTTTGATTACTCGAGTTACCACCGATGTGGATGCGATCAATAATTTCATCACCGATGGTTTAATGACCCTAATCCAAAGCATTTTTGTGCTGTCGGCTACAGCTGTACTGATGCTCTTGCTGAATTGGAAATTGGCTTTGGTAGCATTTATCGCTGTGCCGTTCTTATTTTTTGCACTGCGTTTCTTTCAAACCAAGTTCCGTTTGGCATACCGCGAAATTCGGATTAAACAAGCGATTGTCAACACTGCCTTGAACGAGAACATCACCGGCATGGGAACAGTCCAGATTTTCAGCCGCGAAGCCCGTCAACGCCGTGATTTTGACCGTCTCAACCAAGATTTTCGCAACAGCAACTTAGCGGCGGTGCAATGGTTTAGTTTTTTCTTCCCAACCGTTGGCATTATTGGCAATGCGGCTCTGGCGGCTGTGATTTGGGTTGGTGGCGGCGATGCTGTGCAGAGTGCCGTGACCATCGGTGTGCTGTACGCCTTTACCCGTTATGTGTTTGATTTTTTTCGTCCTTTAGAAGATTTAAGCAACGTCTTCAATACCCTCCAAGCTGCGATGGCAAGCGCTGAGCGCATCTTTGGTATCTTGGATGAACCTGAATCTGTGGCAGACGCACCCAATGCCAAGCACATTGTTGGTGGTTTCAAAGGCGAAGTGCAGTTCAAAGATGTTTGGTTTTCGTACAAACCCGTTGGCGAAGAAGTTCTCGAGACCGATTGGGTGCTGCGCGGTATCAATCTGCATGTCAAACCCGGGCAGAGTGTGGCTTTAGTGGGCGCAACAGGTGCGGGTAAAACCAGCATCATCAGCCTGGTCTCGAGGTTCTACGATATTCAAAAAGGCAGCATTTTGGTGGATGGCACAGATGTTCGTGAAATCGTTCAGCGTGACCTTCGTAAACACGTTG
>JAAFJQ010000187.1 GCA_013298185.1 Deinococcales bacterium | reverse complement strand
CTCGCCAATACTCGAGCGCTCGAGCGCCATTTTCAGCCCGTTCGGTCTGGAAACCCTCACGGCGCAGATACGCCTCGAGAACTTCAGCAATTTGTGATTCATCTTCAACAATTAAAACCCTAGCCATAACAGCAATTTTAGGGTTTTTGATGGCGGTGATGTGGGGGTTTTGTGTGGATTTGGTGTAGACACAAATTCTACACCAAACCCACTTTGATACCACACGCAGCCTTTTTAGAGTCTGACCTCGAGGTACGCAACAACCCAACAAGCCCTTACGCCGCGCTTCAAGCGCGACCAAGAAAGAGAGGAACAACTCATGACTACAACCGCTCGAATCCGAATTTCCCCATGGTGGAGTTTACTGCTGATACCGATAGGCTTAACCACCGCCATCAGCACAGGTGCAATCAAACCGCCACGCCCACCCGGAGCGCCACCGATAGCCAATACCAGCACAACCCAAACCATCACAGTACAAAAAAGCAATTTCCGAGTTGCGGTTTCCGGACCCGGTACGCTCGAGCCACGCAACACCTTTGAAATCCGTGCCAATCAAAACGGAACGGTACTGACCTTACCCGAAGTTGGTCAGCGAGTCACCCAAGGACAACTGATCGCACAGCTCGACCCAGAAACCGCCAAGCGCAACTTTGAAAACGCTCAACTGAACGTACAAAAAGCCAAAGCTCAATACCAAAGCACCCTGATTTCACAACGCAACAATCGCGGTACACAACAGCAAAACTTGGCAAGCGCTCAAAGCCAACTCGAGAATGCCAACCGCAACGTCAGCAACACCCAAATCAATTACGACAACGCCAAAAATGACTATGACAACAAAAGCTCGAGCGAACAAGCTGTGCGCGACACCAAAAAACTGCTCGAGGATGCGATTTCTAACCGCAACAGCGCTCGAGTGGCATTGCAAACTGCTCAGAATGCGATTGGTTTCAAACAAGACTCTGACCGCTCGGATTTGGATAACTTGCAATTTGGCATTTCCCAAGCTGAAATCAGCCTGAAAAACGCCCAAAGCGACCTAGCCAAAACCAAAATTTTTGCCCAAGCCAATGGTGTCATCTCGAGTGTCACAGCACAAATCGGCTCGAGTGTCACCAATCAAAGCCCACTGTTCACCCTGCTCGAGGACAGCGTGATTGAATTACCAGTGCAAATAGACGAAAGCGAAATCGGCAAAGTCAAGCGCGGACAAAACGCCGAAGTCAAACTCGATGCGCTGAGCGGACAAGTGTTCAGCGGCAAAGTCACCAAAATAGCCCCACAAGCCCGAATTATCAGCAACATCGCCATTTTTGATGTGACGGTCAGTTTAGACAACAAAAACCTTAAACTCCGCCCGGGCATGAGTGCCGAAGCTGAAATCATCGCCCAAGAACTCAAAGATGTGTTAAGCGTACCCACTCGAGCCATTGAAACTGTACGTGGACGCAGCTATGTCCAAGTACAAGCCACCGACCCGAAACTCGAGCCTGTTCGCACCGCCATTGAGCTTGGAGTGTCAGATACCAGCCGCACAGTTATCAACACTGGTTTGGTTGCAGGGCAAGTTGTGGTGTTGCCACCTAAGGGGAAGAAGGCTGTCCAGAGTGGTGGTTTGTTGCCACCAACGAATTAAAGGATTTTATGAACACCATCCTCGAACTAAATCAAATCACCAAAACCTATAAAATGGGCGACCTCGATTTCCAAGCCTTAAAAGGCGTTTCCCTCGAGATAGAAGCGGGTGAAATGGTCGCCCTGATGGGTCCTAGCGGATCAGGCAAAACCACGTTAATGCAGGTGATTGGTTTACTTGACCGTGCCACCACAGGCAACTATAAACTTCGTGGGCGTGAAGTTGCTTCTCTATCCGAAAATGACCGCGCCGAAGCCCGTAACAGCGACATTGGTTTTGTGTTCCAAGCCTTCCATTTGCTTTCGCGCCAGAGCATTCTCGAGAATGTTGAAGTGCCTTTGATGTACGCAGGTTACAACGCCAAAGACCGCCGTGACCGTGCCATGACCATGCTCGAGAAAGTTGGTCTGGGCGATAAGTGGCGCAATCTTCCTAGCCAAATCAGTGGTGGTCAAAAGCAACGTGTGGCTGTGGCTCGAGCGCTGACCTTAGAACCTGCCATTTTACTAGCGGATGAACCCACCGGCAACCTCGATACCCGCACCAGCATTGAAATCATGGCATTGTTCCAAGAACTCAACGAAGAAGGCGCAACCGTGATTATTGTCACCCACGAAAACGACATTGGCGATCACTGCAAACGCATTGTGCGCTTGCGTGACGGGTTGCTCGAGTCTGACCGTCAGAACCCCAATCCGCATCGCGCTCGAGCTTGAAAGGAAATCCTTATGACCACAATTTTAACTCAACCAAAATCCCAACCTCGAGCCAAACGTGGTGGCTTGACTTGGTCACAAACCCTGATTATTGCGTGGCGAGCCATTCTGGCAAACCCGCTTAGAAGCGTCCTGACCGCCCTTGGCGTGATTATTGGCGTTGGTGCAGTCATTGCTCTGACCAGCCTTGGCGGTGGGGCAACCAGTGGTATTACAGGAAGCCTTTCGGGATTGGGTACGAATTTACTAACCGTCTCGAGTGGCGGCGGACGTAACGCAGGACCACCGGGTTTGGTTCGTACTGGGGTAAGGCAAACCATCACCGTGCGCGATGTTGAAGCAATTGCTGCCCTCGAGGGTGTGGTAGGACTCACCCCAACCGTACAAAAAACCATCCAAGCCAAACAGGGCAGTGAAAACACCAGCATCACGTTGATTGGCACAACACCTGCTTACGAAACGGTGCGTAACAGCACCCCAGAATTTGGCACTTGGTTTTCGGATGCCGACCAAACAGGCAGACGGCGCGTAGCTGTAATTGGCTATCAGGTCGGGCAGGATTTATTTGGTTTACAAAACCCACTCGAGCAGCAAATCAAATTGGGCAACCTCAGTTTTACGATTGTTGGGGTGCTGCCCGATAAAGCAGGTGGTTTTGGTAGCCCCAATTCGCAGGTGTTTATTCCGCTTAGCACTTATCAGCAACGCATTGGTACGGAAGTCAGTGCCAATGGTGAACCGACCGTCAATAGCATCTCGGTGCAGGGCGAAAGTAAAGAAGGTTTAGCCGATTTGCAACTTCGTCTGACCGATTTGCTGTCCGAGCGTCATAACACCCCCACCGCCGATGAGTACGATTTTAATATCCAAAACCAAGCTGATTTGCTCTCGAGCTTAAATACCATCACCACATTGTTACAAGTTTTTCTGGGTGGCGTGGCGGGCATCAGTTTGCTGGTTGGCGGAATTGGCATCATGAACATCATGCTGGTTTCGGTTACGGAGCGCACCAAAGAAATTGGTATTCGCAAAGCGCTGGGCGCAAAACCCAAGGACATCATGACTCAGTTCTTGGTCGAGGCGATTGTCTTATCGGTGGGCGGTGGGGTGCTTGGGGTACTGAGCGGTCTTGGTCTGGCATTTGGAGTTGGCGCACTGACCAACATTGTGCCTGTGGTGACTGGCTCGAGCATCCTCTTGGCGTTTGGATTTAGTGCTTGTGTTGGGATTTTCTTTGGGTATTACCCTGCTTCAAGGGCTGCCAAACTCGACCCTGTGGAAAGCCTGCGCTACGAATAAATGGAGTGACTGATGAAAAAAATATTTGCTGTGTTTGTGTTCTTGGGATTAGCCTTCGCTCAACCTGGCTTTGACCCGAAGCAGTTTGAAGCTGTGCGCCCGATGTTTGAATTGATGAGTTTCCCGATGCTCACCATAGAAATGGACAAACAAAAGGGCTTACAAATCGCCAAAGCCCAAGCCAAAAAACTCTTGCCGACCCTCGAGTCTTTGCCAGCCCGATCAGAATTTACTTCCAAAGAAGCCGACAAGATTTTGATTCAACTCGAGAAAGCCTTGTCACGTCAGCAACTCACTTGGCTTGATGGAAAGCGAGCCGCACAAGGGAGCAGACCACCAACTGGAGGAGGCATTCCCAACCCTGCTGAGTTTACATTTATTCAAAACATGCTCGGTGGCAAACCTGTTAATCCGTTTCGCCAACAACGCTTAGCGGGAGATTTAAAAAAATTAACTGATTTACTGCGAAAAAGATAAAGTTGTGGTTTGAGAAGTAGTATCACATGCAAAAACCTCGTAGACTCGAGCCATGACCGATTTTACCAATCAAACTGAGCAGCAACGCTACGCCGCTTGGCAAAATAACCAAGTCGTGGCATTCGCCGAGTACCGTGCCACCACAGGGGCATTGATGCTGACCCACACCGAAGTCAATCAAGACCTTGAGGGACAAGGCGTTGGCTCGAGCCTGATTCGCTTTGCACTGGATGATATTCGCAACAAGGGCTTACACGTTGTGCCGATGTGTCCGTTTGTGGTGGCATTCATCAAGCGCCACCGTACCGAGTACCTTGATTTGGTGGCAACCGCGCACCGTGGCGTTTTTGGATTATGATTTTGTATGGCTCATGAGATTCGTTTCAAAGAATATGCTGGCACAGATTTCAAGGTGCTTTACAGCCCAAGGTTGTGTATTCACGCTGCCGAATGTGTTCGCGGATTACCCAATGTTTTTCTGCCCCAAGCCAAACCTTGGATTCAACCCGAAAACGCTGATGTGGAACATTTGGCTCGAGTCATTGCTCGTTGTCCAAGTGGTGCGTTGCAACTCGAGTCAAGTGCTGTACCAGCTGAAACAGCGCCAAGTCAAGCGGTGTTTACACTGCTCGCGCATGGTCCAATTTATGTGCAAGGAGAATTTACGTTTCCAGACACTGCTGTTCGCACGACGCGTTTTGCCTTGTGTCGTTGTGGACAATCGAATAACAAACCATTTTGTGATAATCAGCACCAACAAGGCTTTCAAGCCAAGGCTTGCCAGCTCAAGCCAGTGTAAAAAGTTATTCTTCTACCAAATACAAGCGGTTATCCTCGAGTTGATACAAAAACGGTGCAATCTGCACATTGGGGTATTTTTCGCGCAGGCGCTTGGTTTCTAAACGCACAAAATCAGCTTCGTTTTCGATCTCAAAGAACGGTGCGTATTGAAAAAAGTACTCCCGCGCTTCTTGTTCATTCCAGCCGACTTCAATCATGCCTTGCACAAAAGCGGGTAATTTACGGCTTAAACCGACCATTCCGCAGTTGGTATGGGCAATCAGGGCAATATGCCGCACCCCGCCAATCGAAAGTGCGTAAGACACCCGAAATTCATTGTGGCGCAAATTCGCACCTGTGGTTCGCAGCACAAAAGCAAAATTCTCTGGGGTGCGTAGGACTTTGCGGTTGTCCATGCACATGCCAATCAAAAGCTCGGCGCGTTCGCAACGCTCGAGTGGCGCTCCAAGGTTATGAAAACATAGTAGGCGCTCAAATGGCGTTCCAATGTACTCGAGTGGAATATCCTCTGTTCGATTCACAGCTTGCAGTCCAACCTCGAGCATCATCGGCGTGGCTCGATGACGTACACAATTCCACCTGAGGCTTGTATCCACGCCTTTTCAAACTGAGTGCGTTTGTAAACCCGCTGCACTTCGGCATCGGTGGGGGCGGCTGGGTCATTGACAATCGGATCACCATTTTTGGCAAAGCCGCGCAGCACCAGTAAATGCCCGTTGCTCGAGGGCAAAGCAGCCCCGTCGAGTGTTCCCACTTCCCAAGCCACGCTGAGGACAAGCGGCACACCTCGAGCGATGAATTTCTCGGCTTCGGTCAGGCTGCTTAAACGATTAACATAAGCCCGCAAGCCCTTTGAACCAGCGTATGCCACATTAAATGACCAATTGCCTGCCCCGTCATAGGTGCTATCCCAAACGTTTTTCACGGCTTCTGGCACGCTATCGGCTAAGTTGCGTCCGAGTTTGGCGCTCCAATACTCGAGCAGCATCGTGGTGCTGGTTGGACTGCACCAGACCCGTCCACCGTTGGGGTAAATCATTTGTGAGCGCATCGGAACTGCTAAATCTGTTCCCCAAGCGCGTTTGTTGCTGCTCGAGGCAACGACTTTGTCGTGCTGCTTGGCATCGGACATCACGGCTGCTAAGCCTGTCAGGGTGGGTGTTACGCCAAGCACACTGCTCGAGAAACTGACCTTGATCTGTAAAGCATCGGCTGTTTTTGACAAACTCAGGGTGTCGGTTTCAACTGTGCCGTTGGCATCGCGCTGACCATCAAAACTGCGCCGAGTTTGGTTTGGGTCAGTTGTCCAAAGCCCCATGCGGTAATACTTGCTCCACACCCCTGCCATCTGCACTCTGGCTTCGAGCAGTACATTGGTTTTATCTGGCGTTAAACCATTAAAAGACAAAACCATGGTGTCAAAACGAGCTTTTATCGCAGCCGTCTCGAGTGAACCGATTTTTTGATTGCTCGACAGCCGTAACTCGAGACTCGAGCCAGATTTTGCAGTCAGGTTGTTGAGCTTAGCACCTTTGAGCAATGCTGCGTCAAAACCAGTCCAGAGCGTGACTCGAGGCGTCTGAGCTGCCAAACCCAGCACACCAAATGCGAGCAGCGCCACGGTTAAAAAGTATTTCACGCCCTTATTTTACACGGCTTGGCTCAAGGTCACAAATCCAGTTTATTGAGTCACTCGATTCAAAACAAATTTGAGTTCCACAGGGCGTTTATTGCGCCAAACACTCAGGGTCACGGTGTCGCCCGGGCGGCGCTTGGCGACTTGTTGAATCACATCGTAACGCCCTTGGACGTTGGTGCTACCGACCTTAAGAATAATATCGCCAAGCGTGGTGATTCGCCCATCACGGTCACGCCCCGAGGCTCTTAAACCAGCTCGAGCTGCCGCGCTGCCGGGGTCAACATCCAAAACCAATGCGCCACGGTTCGAGCTTAAACCAACTTCTTTTAAGACAAAAGGCTCGAGTTCCGAGACATCTTTGAGTTCTGCGCCCAGCTTACCGCGCTGAGATACCCCAAACCGCTCGAGGTCAGAAATGCTTTGCTGCACCAGCGGCGCAGGAATGGCTAAACCAATTTTCCCCGTGGCAGTTAAAGAACTCTCCAAGTTGGCGTCCACCACACCAATCACAAAGCCTTTGCGGTCAAGCACAGGACCACCACTGTTACCACTTTCGATGTTCGCGTCGGTCAGCATCATTTCGGGGATTTCAATGCCAATTTCATCAGGGAATTCTTCAATCCGATTAAAACCAGAAACCACACCCACCGAAATGTTATTGGGTTTGCGTTGCGGACTGCCAAGCACAATTGCCGATTGCCCAGGCAACACCTCACTGCTCGAGAAACGCAAAATGGTTGGGGCGGTCACACCTTGGACGCTCAGCACAGCAATGTCAATGCCAATGTCGTAGGCTTCGATTTCGGCGCGGAAACGCCGACCATCCCAGAGTTGCACCGTCACACCCACAGGATCGTTATTGACCGCGTGGTAGTTGGTGATGATACGGTTGCTGGTATAGAAAAAACCAGTTGAATAAATATTCGGGTCTTCGCCTTGCGGCACAGCTTCAGGGGCGCTTTTAGAAATAATCGTGACCACACCCTTGATGTTGCGGGTACGAATTTCAACATTGTTAATTTCATCGTCTGTGACCAAACGAGATTGCGCGGTGGTGTAACCAGAGTAATACCCCAAACCCACCGCAATCACAAACGCCAACAAAATGCCAAGTCGCCACACGCGCTCATTGTACTTGTTTCGCTTAAAAAAAGCTCTGATTCAGATGATAAAGCAAAAAACCGTATTGGCTCGAGCTGGAAAAGATCATCTTTTAAGGTCTGTGATGACAGCAACCAATATTTTTGATTTGCAAAAGCTGCCGAGTTTCGCATCTCGAGCCTCTGGATAGCAACACAGCAGGTACACAATGGTATTCTCTCGGTCAGCCTTTATTTTGAAATACCCATAGGAGCAAATCATGAACCATACATTTGGACACGCCATGCTCGAGTATTGGTCGCTCGACCCTAAAATTTTGTACCTCAACCATGGAACAGTTGGGGTGACACCAAACACCGTCATGCAAGTCCAACAACAGCTGCGTGACGAAATCGAACGCCAACCTGCTCGTTTTATGCTGCGTGAACTCGAGCATCACAGTCGCACACCGCCAGCTCACCTGCCGCGTTTGCGCCAAGCTGCCAATCAAGTCGCAGCGTTTTTTGGTGTAGAAGGCAACGAC
>JAAFJQ010000186.1 GCA_013298185.1 Deinococcales bacterium | reverse complement strand
TCGTGCCAATCTCGACCCATTTGTTGTTTTCATTGATTTCCGAGAACGAAATTCGTCCTGCCACAGCGTTTGTCTCGAGCATCCGCACTGCCCAGTTGATTCGCTTAGGCAGTGAATTGATTGACTCAAGGTGAGCTTGTAAATCAGCAGCCGTTTGCACAGGCTGCCCGCCTCGAGACAGGTATTCGGTGACTCGAGGTTCAAAATGCTCAAACATCGGCGTGGCATGAAGGTTGGGTTGTAGTGGCTCAAGACGAATGTGTTTCCCCTCGAGGGTGACGGGTTCAAAGTAATTCATTTGTTCCTCTTTGGTTTTGATTTTCTTGGTTTGGGTTTTATGACATACCTATCTTTAATTTCAGCAACGTAATTAGCAGCAGCTTCGGCATACATTTTTGCAGTAACTTGGGTTGTTTCATCTTCAAGTAAACGAAGAAACGCCCTGATACAAGCCATGTGGACGCGAGTATTTTCGGTTTTGTAGCGTTCTAATTCTTCACGGTTGGTTTGACCAACCAGTGGATGATCTTTAAGCAAAAAAGCATTCCAGACCGCGATGATTTGCTCTGCACAGCCATGCCGGACATCATGCCGTTCATCTAATTCAAAAAATTCAATGATGACTTTTGCCCGCCAATAACGATACTGGTCTTGGATTTCCGAGATTTTTGGAATTGGTATAAAACTTACCCAATCGATCAAGTCCTCGGGGTCATCGTCCAAAGCATCCAATGGGTTTAACAAGAAGGGCTTTTCTCGAGTATTCAGAACCCGTACCGATTGCCTTGAGCGTCCAGCTTTTCCTGCAATTGGGAAATAATTACCTTTATAGGTTGAATTGCATTCCTTACATGAAAAAGTGTAATTCGCCACATTCGTTGCTAACCAGTCATAACCAGCGGCAACACCTTGACCAACAACCAATGTGGTATCTGATGAACTCCAAGGTTTAACTGCATTCTTAGGACGAAAATGCTCAACATCAGATTGTACTTTGCCTCTTTTTATTTCAGCTTGCACCCGACGTTCGCAATAAGCACACTTGCCGAATTGCAAGCTTGTGAAAACGTCTTTGATTTTAGACCACGGACTACCTTTGCCATTCCAGACAGCATATTTGGTACGCCAATCAGGGTCAAATTCATCCACCATATCTTCAATGGATTTCCCATCAGGTAACAAAATCCGAATCATGCTTTCTCGAGCAGCTCCTGAGCTGATTTTTGGATCTTTGCCAGCTCAGAATCATCCTCGAGCATCAAAGGCTTACCAGTACCAAAAGCCAAGCCTTGCATAAGTGCATGGGCTGCGGCTCGATCACCAGTACGGCTCTTTTTGACCAATGATTTGAGTGTCCTGTCAAAACCCTCGGCTCGAGTGCTGTCCATACCAAAAACTTCATGCAGCACTTGCTGAGCGTTTAAGCCGTAGACTTCGGCATCAGGGCGGGTGAGTTTAACTGTGCCACCACGGGCTGGCTCGAGAATAAACAGATTCGCAGCTTCGACACTGGCTGCCACAATTGGGCTGTGCGTGGTTAGGATAAACTGCAATTTAGGAAAGGTTTTAGACAATGTTGGAACAAGGGTGCGTTGCCAAGTTGGATGGGCGAGTAAATCCACTTCGTCCACCAGCACAACACCGTGAACGTCCAAAACATTTTTTGGATTCGCTCGATGCAAATGATAAAGCAAATCCGAAACCCAGCCAATGTAACTGCGGTGTCCATCGGCAAGCGCATCAAATGGAACAAGGATTTTATTGTGGTAGAAACTAAATTCGCGCCGATCAATTGAATCGCTAAACTCGAGCTTAGCTGGCATGAGTGAAGAAAATAACTCGAGAATTTGTTTTTTCTCGGATTTAGGAAGCTGTGGTAGCCAAGTGACAAGCGGCGTTAAAACGACGCGACTATCAAAAAGATTTGCTATTTTTAAGTAGCTGTATGAATACTGTCTATTTTGTGCGTCAAGCTCATAACTAGGAAGACGCTCCACACGACGCATTGCGCCATAAGCTATTGCACCGACGCTATTATCATCTTTGATAGTTTTTACTTTTGATTCTTGTGAATTTCGTTTTAGGACGGCAAATTTAAGTGACTCAAGAACTTCTTCTTGAATATCTTCATTAAATTTAATAGTAAAAAAAGTTAATGCCTCGAGTATTTCTCCTTTTGCATCAAATGCTTCAGTATGGTATTTCAGTATTGCTTTAAGGGTCGAAGAAATTGGGTTATTGGGTTTACTCGTTTTACGAATCAAATTATAAGGTCGAAACCCCGTTTGACCTACAAATGGAGTTAATGTCACCAGCGCTGCTGCCCTCAGCAACGTCGTCTTGCCTACGCCATTTGCGCCAAGTACCACATTAATGTTTGGAAACCTCACCCCTTCGGCTCGAGGTGAATCGGGGTGCATGAACTGCACAGACTCATCAGCAAAACATCTGAAATTCTTTATGTGCAATTTGTCTATGTACATGTTGCAATTATACGACTTGTGGCTACTTCGAGTTGAACGGTTTTGATACTTTGCCCAAAAATTAAATATTGCTTGAACATCGGCGTGGCATGAAGGTTAGGTTGTAGTGGCTCGAGACGAATGTGTTTGCCCTCGAGAATGACAGGTTCAAAAAAGTTCACGACAACGATTTTAGTCTTTTTGGGCGGGTGGTGTCGAAATATTATTTGGAATTTTTGCTCAGCTCGAGGCAACTCGAGAAATTTCAGAACCAAGGCAGTTTAATTGGTAACAGCCCACGAACCCTACGCCATTCTGTCCAAATCAGCATCAACACCATAAAAGCAAGGCTGATCTTGATCATCAGGTTGATGCTGCTTAGTAAGTTCGGATCAAGGGCTGGAAGGCTCGAGACAACCAAAAAATTGGGCAGCAAGAAAATTTGCACCAAGCAAAATACAATGGCGATTTGATTCAACACATGAACCATTAGCTTGGCTCGAGTCCAGTGTGGCTGGATTAGATGCAGCAAGTTGAGACCGAAATCCACCAAGACCAAAATTCGCAATGCCACCAAAGCAGCGCTTCCCGAACTGAGGTCTATGGTCAGGTCGGAAGAGCGATAACCCAAAGAACCAAAAGTCAATAGCGACAAACTAAAAACACTGCCAATCAGCGCCCAAGCCGTCTGGGTTCTTGGCAAGTAAGCAGCAAGGTTCTCGAGGTTGGGTAAACGTTTGGGATTCCAACGCCAGAAAAAAGGTAAGGCGGCAATGGCATCGCCAAAGTAATGAAAAACCAAGGTGATCGAAAATAGACCAAATAGAACGACAGCCACAATGTCATTTAGCACTCGAGGGAATTGGGTAATCGCCCAGCCTTGGGTTCCCTCGAGGTCAAGAACCGCCAGCAGTACCCCAATACCGATGTACCACGACAAACCCAAGATCAGTGCCTGCTTATAAATTGGGTAGGCGGCTTCGCTAATCAAGCTGCGGCGAGTCCAGTAGGTACTTGCCACACGAACGGGATGCCCTAAGCGCTCGAGGTATTGGCTGACCTCGTGTTCTGTTGGTGCTTGTCGGTTGCGCTCGGCAAGGTCGTCCAAGCCTTCTTGGATGCTGCTTTGCAACTCGCGCCCGATGTCTTCGCGTTGTCGTGGCGACAGTTCAATTTTGACGGCTTGGATATAACGTTCAATCAGGTTCATGGTGTCTCCTTGAGAAGGTTTTGGAGAGATTGGGTAATGGTTTGCCATTCACCAACCAAGGTGTCGAGGACTGTTTTTCCAAGGGCAGAGATTTGGTAATAACGGCGTTCACGGTTATCCCCTTCTCGCCATTGACTCTCGAGCAGCCCTTGTTGCTCGAGACGACGCACCAATGGATAGAGTGTGCCTTCTTCAATGTCTATACCGGCGTTCTGGAGCTTTTTGCGGAGCGAGTAGGCATATTCCTCTTGGCGCAATGCAGCCAGCACGGCAAGGGTCAGTGAGCCTCGGCGCAGTTCCATTCGCTGGCGGTCATTGAGTTCGGCACTGCTTGGTTCAATCTCGGTTTTTTCCAAAGTGGATGGTGGTTTTTTGATGGTCATGAATGCCTCGAGTATACCTAGCCGTGCATACTATGCGCGACACACTGTATGATGCACAGTATAATCAAATGAGCTGTTTTGTCAAGTCCCCAAGTCGGATTGTGGCTGACCAAAAGGCTTATTGATTGATGGATTGTCACTTATAAACTCGCTTCAGATCCTTTTGTGCTTCGAGATGAAATGGAACTTGGGTGGGCGCAGTGATTACCGAACTTGTCTTTAGGCATGGTGTAATTCGCTAGACGCATGGGTATAACTCGAAGAATGAAGACAAGATATTTTTTACACCTCGAGTACAATAACGCCATGAAACGATTTGTTTTTCCTATGCTTTGTGCTTTGGCACTTGGCTCGAGTTACGCCGTGCAGCAAGACCTTGAAAAGCCGATTCTAAAGGTCAATGGGCAAACCCTGACCAGCCAAGACCTCGAGTTGGTCAAAGCCATGTTGCCGCTCGAGCAGTTTAAGACGAGCAAGGGGAGAGGTAAGCTGATTGATGGGATTTATACGCAATTCTTGATTCAAAAAACCTTACTCGAGCAGAATGGAATGCAGAAAGTCACGAGCAGAGAAATCGAAGATTTTGTCAAGAGTTCTAAACAGATGGTAGAAATGCCCTCCATCTATCAACCAACAGGGTTCGCTGCCAAAACATTATTGAATCTTCGGTACAGCAAGCACAGCATTTTGGGATTTGGTGAACAAATCAGCAATTTGATCGAAGAGCCTAATACTGACCGCCAAGTGCTGATTGAACGAAAAATAACCTCTTGGCAAGTGTCAAATTCGCGTTGGGGAAGTGTTTCGGCTCGAGCCATGCTTGTGGATTCTGCACAACAAGCGACACGCCTCGAGCAAGAGCTAAAACGTGGGGTGTCATTCGCAAAACTCGCTCAAGATCATTCGTTGGTGCGGGCTTCCGTTGGTGGGTCATTGTCTGGCACTGAGCGTCCTGAGTTCATTGCCATTGAATACCTCGAGCCAGAACTACAAGTTGCTATTGCTGCAAAGCCGAATCAAAAGTTTCTTCGTGTTAATGCTCCTTTTGGTCGAGTTTGGTTGGTTCAAGTTTTGAATGTTGAGCAAATCATTGACAGCCCAACAGGTTTTTTGGCATTAACAGGCGATTTTTCTCGTGACTTAAGCCAGTTTACGGATGTTATTGTACGTTCAGCAGGAAATAATTTGTTTTCTCTGAACTTGAACCAAGTGCTGATAAATAACCAGAATACCATTGAGGTTTTAAGTGCCGAATTACCCCAGATTGATCCTGTCGTGGCTGAAGTTGGAATGGCAAAAGTAAACTTAGCTAGTGCGTATGCGTCTGCTTTTTTTACACAAGAAGTGCAAGATTTTCCAAAGCTCGAGAAGGAAGTTGCACTACAACTCGAGAATTGGATAAAGGCACAAATCATTCGCCAAGGCTTACCTTTAGGTGGTGCAGGTGGCGAATACGGACTCGAAACGTATTTGGCAGCTCGAGCGAATGTTTCAGAGACTCAACTTAAAAATTATTACAACCTCACCAAAGACAAGTACCGCATCGGAAGAGCCTTTGAAGCATCAGTCTTTGCCTGTGTATTTCAAACTTTGAAGTATGCTCAAGATTGGCAGAAAGTGATTTCGCTTTTGCCCACTCCTAACTGGATAGACCAATTGTTTTATCCACTCAACATGTGTGATTTTGAAGGAGCAACTGATATTCTAAAATACGAAAAACCATCTCGAGCAAACCTCACTCCGATTGCGGGGGGTTTTGTGACCAACATTTTTAAGCTCGGCAACGAATATGCTTTCTTACTTTTATATGGCTATTTGCCCAAGCCGATGCTCAAGCCCTTTAACCTTGTGCGTGGCGAAGTCGAACGCGAGTACCGACGCTTGGTTGCCAAAAAACAATTACCAGCTTTTGAACGCAATTTGCGCCAAAAAGCAGGAGCGAAAAATCTGCTCGAGCAAGCCTTAAAAGACCTCGAGCAGCCTTAAATTCAACTCAGCTCGAGGTCAAATAATGGTTTATTGGTTCTTCTTGGCTTTTTCCCAGTCGCTGTTGAATTTTTCTAAGCCAGCGTCGGTCAGCGGGTGCTTAATCAGCATTTGAAAAGTCTTCACGGGCATCGTGCCAATGTGCGCCCCTGCCAAGGCTGCTTGGTGTACGTGCATCGGGTGGCGGATACTGGCAGCAATGATTTGGCTTTTTAAGTCGTGGGTATCAAGCATCATGCGAATGTCTTTAATTAACTGCATTCCGTCCCATGAAATATCGTCTACTCGTCCTAGGAATGGTGAAATATAAGTTGCGCCTGCTCGAGCCATCAGCAGTGCTTGGTTCATCGAGAAGCACAGGGTCATGTTGACAGGGTGTCCTTCGTCGGTCAGGGCGCGGCAAGCTGCCAGTCCTTGTGGGGTGGTGGGGAGTTTGACCACGACATGATTGGAGATTTTTCGCAGTTCTTTGCCTTGGCTTATCATGCCTGCTGTGTCCATGGCGGTGACTTCGGCTGAGACTGGACCTTTGACCAGTTCAATGATTTCTGAAATCACATCCTCGAATTTCCGACCCGATGCGAGAATCAAGCTGGGATTGGTGGTACATCCACTTAAAACGCCCCAAGCGGCAATTTCTCGGACTTCTTCGACGATGGCGGTATCTAAATATAAGTGCATAGCCCAAGTATACGGCACAGACTCGAGAAGTGTGACAGGACAAAGATTTAAGCCCCGAGCCACGCCTCCACGACCACAAAGCGAAACAGGTGTTCTTTGCCACCAGTTGTTTCTTGGTGCGCGTAACGTTTGAGCATCTCGAGCAGTTCGCCTCGAAAACTCTTGGCTTGTTCTTCGGTTAGGCTTAAACAGCCCCATTTGTTGAGAATTTTTGCCATTTCCATTTCGCCTGTGCTGGGCAGCATTTGTGGCAGCATTTTATCTTCGCGACTGAAACGAATATGCCAACCTTCGGCATTGGTGCTGGCAGAACGAATGATTGACTTACGCTCGAGTTGGTCAAAAAACTTGGTGTGCATACTGAGAATATCCTCGTCAGCTTCGACTGGAATGTGTTCAATAGGCACTGTGAAGACATCGGCGGTGGCTTGGTAGAGTGGAACATTGTGTTTGCCGCGTTTTTCGATTCTGGTTTGTTCGATTAACTCGAGTCGAATCAGTTTATTCAGCCAGTAACTCATGTGGCTTTTGGAGAGCTTAAGAGCCGCCGCCGCTTCAGACAAACTGGTTTCCCTGCCCATGAATGGGTATAAATGGCGCACATTGGTGATACTGATGAGGAGTTTAGCAGCTTCAGCTCCGACCAAATGACGAACCGTTTTCATACCAGAATTCTATCACTCAAATCAGTCTATTTTATTTGAATGACTAGAGTGCTACTTTTCAAACAATGAATCATTTTTTGACTATTGATGAACTAGAAATTAGAAATGCAAGCCCAGCCGAGTACGAAACACTGAACGTTTTTGCAAATCAAATGCAGGCTGAGCTTCTACCAAATGACCCACCGTTGTTGCTCGAGCAAAGCATTCAAAAAGCCAAGAGCCTGCCTTTACTGGTCGAATTACCAATTTGGGTCATCTATCAAAATGACAAAATCGTAGCTCGAGCCGAACTACAAATTTTACAAATCGAACAAAATAAGCACATCGCAACTTTTGATATTCAAGTTCTGCCTGAGTATCGCAGGCAAGGCATTGGACAAGCATTGTTGCAAAAAATTGCAACTCGAGCCGAGCAGCATGGACGTACTTTGTTGGTGGGCAACACCAATCAACGTGTGAATGCAGGTGCGGCAATGATGCAGCATATTGGCGCAAAATTGGTTCTCGAGAGCCACAGTAACCAACTTCTTTTGCAAGATTTCAACCAAGGACTGATAAAAGATTGGTTGACTCGAGCCAATGCGCTCAGTGCAAACTTTGAATTACTTTTTTGGAATGGTGCTTTCCCCGAAGCACACTTATTGGCTTTTACGAAATTATTTGCAGTCATGAACAGTATTCCAAGGGGCAACTTGGACATAGAAGATTTTGTATTTACTCCCGAAATGCTGCGGATGATGGAACATAGTTGGTTCGCGCAAGGTTTGGTGCATTGGACTTTGGTACTTCAAGAAAAAAGCACTGGGCATTTGGT
>JAAFJQ010000185.1 GCA_013298185.1 Deinococcales bacterium | reverse complement strand
CCGAACTTAATCAAATCCTCTGGGATAAACTCGAGCAAACTGGTTTCAGAGCTGGCACTACGAGCAAACGAAACCACATTTTGATTCAAACGCGCTTTGGCAATCGTTTCTAAACCATCAAATGCCCCACCACAAATAAACAAAATATTCTTGGTGTTGATGCTGACCAACTCCGCCCCCGGATGCTTGCGCCCACCCTGAGGCGGCACATTGGCAACTGTTCCCTCGAGCAGCTTTAGAAGCGCTTGTTGCACACCCTCACCCGAGACATCCCTTGTGATGCTGGTGGACTCGGATTTCCGCGCAACCTTATCAATCTCGTCAATGTAAATAATGCCGCGTTCAGCTTTGCCGACATCCATTCCAGCCGCGTGAAGCAAACGTACCAAGACATTCTCAACATCATCACCAACATAACCCGCTTCAGTCAGGGTGGTGGCATCCGCAATGGCAAACGGAACCTCGAGCATCTTCGCAACACTCTCCGCAATCAGGGTTTTACCCGTGCCAGTCGAACCAATCAACAAAATATTGGATTTTTGCAAATCCGCTTCTGGATGCAACAAACGCTGATAATGACTAAAAACCGCCACTGCCACCGCTTTTTTAGCAGCATCCTGCCCAATCACAAACTCATCCAAATGCGCCTTAATCCGCTTCGGAGTCGGCACTGACTCGAGAACAAAAGGCTCGGACTTCACAGGCGCAGATGGCTTAGCCGCGCCCAACATCGCCGCCGCCTGCCCCACGCACTCATTACAAATCCAAGCACTGCCCCGAGGCGCTTCAATCAAATGCTCAACCTCGTGGGCTGCCTTGCCACAAAAAGAACAACGAGCCATTAGGGTAGCTCCTTCGGAGAGAGAAAAGATAACCTGATGACGCGAAGCGGCTGGATGACTTGAGAAACAGAACGTTTTGAGAAAAGAGAAAAGAGAAAAGTCGGGGATTTTTCCTCTTTCTTCTTTAACCTTTCCTCTTTAACCTCACAGCTCATCTGATCCTCGCATCGCGTCAGCCACATTCTTCGGCATGATCTCCACGACTTCATCTATTAGACCGTAGTCTTTGGCGGTGGTGGGTGGCATGAAGTAATCGCGTTCCATGTCTCGGAGGAGTTTCTCTCGAGGTTGACCGGTGTGCTTGACATACAGGTCGGTCATGATGTCGCGGAGACTCAGGACTTCTCTGGCTTGTACCTCGAGGTCGGGGGTGTTACCGCGAAAACCAGCGCTGCCTTGGTGAATCATGATTCGGCTGTTGGGTAGGGCGGTGCGTCTGCCTTTTGCACCAGCCATTAAAAGCACACTACCCATGCTCATGGCAATGCCAACGCAAGTGGTGCGGATTGGCGCTCGGACGAACTGCATGGTGTCGTAGATGGCTAAGCCAGCATAGACTTCACCGCCGGGGCAGTTGATGAACATTTGAATTTCACGCTCGGGGTTTTGTGAATCGAGCAGCAACAATTGCGCCACCACGGTGTTCGCCATTTGGCTTTCGATGGGCGTACCAACAAAGATAATGCGGTCTTTGAGCAGTCTCGAGTAAATATCATAAACCCGTTCGCCGCGTCCGGTTTGTTCAATCACATATGGGATAACAGACATAAACGCATCTTACCGCGTTTCTTGAGGGTTATTCGCCTTGGAAAACAGGTTTGCGCTTTTCTAAAAAGGCTGCCACGCCTTCTTTCATGTCTTTGCTGCTCGAGACAAGACCAAATAAATCCGCTTCGAGTTCAAGCCCGTCGTTCAGTGTTCCAGTCAAGCCTCGGCGCACGGCTTCTTTGGCAAGTCCAAGTGCCACAGGTGCATTTTTGATGATGCTCCTAGCCAGTTGCTCGGCTTCTAACAGCGCATTATCAGCAACACGGTTGACCAAGCCCATGCTCAGGGCTTCCTCTGCGCCGACATGCCGTGCGGTCAGAATCAAATCAAGCGCTCGAGCCTCGCCGATTAAACGCGGCAAACGTTGTGTGCCGCCGTAACCCGGAATCAAGCCCAGACCAACTTCGGGCAGTCCCATTTTGGCGTTGGGGCTTGCCACCCGTAAATCACAAGCCAATGCCAGTTCTAAGCCGCCACCAAGCGCAAAGCCGTTGATGGCGGCAATGGTTGGAATTGGCATGGCAGCAATGCTTGACATGGCATCCTGACCACCAAGGGCTGCCTCGCGTCCTTCAAAGGCAGTTTCGATGCCTTTGAATTCAGAAATATCTGCGCCTGCAATAAAAGCTTTCTCGCCGCCGCCCGTGATAATCAGTGCCATCGTTTCAGGTGGCTCGAGACAGGCTTCAAGGGCTGCACCAAGTTCCTGGAGCGTTTCGGAGTTCAGCGCATTGAGTGCCTTGGGGCGGTTCATGGTGATGATTGCAATTGCACCATCGTCGGTAAACTCGAGGGTTAAGTTCTTAAAATCTTCTTCCATGGGTGCAGTCTACAAGAAAAACACCATGCTCATGCCCCCATCTTTTATACTGCTTACATGGCATACTCGGATTTTAAGTTGCTCGAGATTCAACAAAAATTCGGTGTCAGCATCGAAGAGGACATCAACTTATTTGGAAACGTCAAGCCAGTCGAGTTGCCCAAAACCTTGCAGGATTTGCTGGCGCGGTACTTACCACTGGCACTGAACTTGAACACCGAAAAAGCCCGTTCAGAGCTTTTGATTGCTCCGTTTCTAACCGAATTTAAGCTACTGCACAGCCAAAAAGTCAGTTTGTTTTCGGGTTTGGAATTTAATGTCAACGAAGCCAGCGGCTTAAAAGGACGCTGTGATTACATCCTCTCGAGCAACCCACAGCAGTTGGTGCTGACCGCGCCTGTTTGCGTTTTGGTCGAGGCAAAAAACGAGAATATCATCGGTGGGCTTGGGCAGTGCTTTGCTGAAATGATTGCTGCTCAGCAATTTAACCTCGAGCAGAATCAACCCAAAGAGCGCATTTATGGCGCTGTGACCACAGGTATTCAATGGCGTTTTTTGCAACTCGAGGGGAAACAAGCTTTTGTGGATAGTGTCGAGTACGCAATTCAAAGCCCAGAAAAAATCTTTGGTATTCTCGAACATATTGCTTTGTGATACACAACTGTTCTCGAGTAGAATTGATGGATGCGTGCTTTGGTGGATTTTGATTTTCATTTGGCAATGCCGATACCTACGCTTTATCAACTTGAGTTTGAGAACGGCAGCTGTCGGCGTGTACTTGGACACGGTTTCTAATGCCAAAGGTGTTGTTTATCTCCAATGGTCACGGCGAGGATACGCTTGGCGCTCGGTTGGCACAAGAATTCTTAGCCTTGCGCCCTGACCTCGAGTTAGAAGCCGTGCCGATTGTTGGCACAGGAATGCCCTATGAACGCCTTGGGGTGCCAGTTTTGGGTCCGCGTTGGTCGCCGCCATCGGGTGGGTTTACCTTTACCAGCACAGCGCGGTTTATCACAGATTGGCGTGATGGGATGCGCCAAAAAACCCATGAGCAGCACTGGGCAGTACGTCGTGCCAAAGCCGATGTGGTGATTGTGGTTGGTGATATTTACGCGCTGGGTGTGACCAAACTCTTTGCGTTTAAGGAAGCCAAACCAAGTGTCTTTCAAGTGCAACCTCTGGTCAGTCGTTACTACCAAGACGGCATGACTGCCCAAGACCGTCTCGAGCGAGTCAACCGAGTCACCGTAGATAGCTTCACCCCACCCGAATTGTGGTTAATGAACAACATGGTGCGTTATGTGTATGCCCGAGATGCCCGCACCGCCGCGTGGCTGCAAGAACTTGGGGTTGCACAGGCTCATTTTTTAGGCAACCTGATGATGGACTGCCTCGAGCCAGAATTGGATTTAAGTCCAGTGCTAAACGGCAAACCCGTCCTTGCCTTGCTGCCCGGCACAAGGGACGACCACCTCGAGAGTCTACCCAAGATGCTCGAGGTCGCTGCTTTACTGCCCGAATTTCAGACTTTGGCAGCCCTGCCCGTGCTGCACCCCAAACTTGAGTTATCCACAGGTTGGGTGTGGATAAGCCCTACTTCTGTGGATAACTCAGTTTCTGCTGTGCGGGTCGCCGAACATCTTTCTGGCACTCGAGTTTTGATTTTAGGCTCAGCTTTTGCCGCCCTTCTACACCAAGCCCAAGTCGTACTCGGCACGAGCGGCACAGGCAACGAACAATCTGTAGGACTGGGAAAACCCGTGGTTTCATTTGCCACAAGCGGACCCCAATACACCAAGAATTTCGCCAAAGCCCAAAAAAGATTATTGGGCGCGGGGCTGACTCTGCTCGAGAACCCAAGCCCACAAGCCATCGCCGATGCCATTCGCGCCGTGGATGTTGCCGCAGCTCGAGAGGCTGGCGCGGAACGCATGGGGGCAGCAGGTGGAGCAGCCAGAATCGCAGCGCATGTTTTAGGGGCTTTGGGATTGGTCTAGGAATCTCGAGGCTCAAGCTGTTGCGGTTGGCGGGTTGGGGTTGCCTTTGTCCTTTAACCTTCATCACGCTTTCTTCGTGACTTGCCTTCTTGTCTTACAACCCCAAGGCTGTCAGACTTGCAGCATGAAAAAACTTTTGATTGGCTTGGCATTTTGTGCTTCTGTGGCATTGGCGCATCAACCTTTTTTTAATGCGGGTTCTCCAACTCGAGAACAGGCGTTTAACATCATCAATCCAGAGATTTCTAAAGTCATTACGGCTGAATCCCGCACGGGTGGTCGCAATTGGTACAAACTCGAGGTGAGGCAAAACTTTGATTTGGATGTGGCGTTGTTTGTTGGTGCGCCTTGCCCCAAAGCCTTTAATCCCAAACTGTATCTGGTCGGGAAGGGTTTGACCGAAAGCGCTCCTTTTGCCATGCCCGAGGGAATGGGTGCATTCGCTGTAGCGAATACGTGGACGGATTACAGTGGGCATGGGGTGGTGGCTCGTAAATCCCCGACTTTTGAAAAACGCCTTGCGGCTGGGCAGTATTATTTGGTGGTTGAACATGGGGCTTCTTTGGGCTGGTATTTCTTGTCTATGGGCGGCTCGGAAGTTTCGGGTGGCACCAGCGAAGGACGAGCTGCTCTGGGGCGCTTTAATCGTTGTGTCTAGCCAAATGACCAGAGCAAAATCGCAACATGCGTTAGACTGACTTCATGGGGGCTGACTCGCTCGAGTTACGACTTTTTGCTGTGCCAAGCCTGAGCTTGGCTGGGCAGCCTTTGCGTTTTCCGAGTCGTAAAGGCTTGGCGCTCCTGATTTTGCTGGCGCTCGGTGGGGCGCAAAGCCGTGACAAGCTCGCCAATTGGTTGTGGATTGATTCACCCCAACCCAAAGATGCCTTGCGTAACGCCCTTGCTCAAGTCAATAAAGTCTTGAGCAGCGCTGGTCTAAATCAACTCGAGGCAACCCGTCAAACCGTGGCATGGCAACAAGAAATCTGGGTGGATGCCTTGGCGCTCTCCCACCAAGTTTCTGAACAAACCCTGCTCGAGATGCGCGGCGCGTGGCTGGAGGGTTTTGTCCTCGAGGGCGCTCCAGAATTTGACACTTGGGCTGCCGAACAAGGCGCGTACTTTGTTGGCTTACTACAGCAGCAACTCGAGCAAACTTCTGATCGCTTACTGCGCCAAGGACAACTCGAGACTGCCCTGCAATTGGCGCAACAACGCCTGCGCCTCGATGCCCTGAATGAGGCTGCCTACCAGCAACTGATGCGTTTGCAACGAGCCGCAGGGCGTGAAGCCGAGGCTCGAGAAACCCTGCTGCTTTGCCAAAGCACTTTGCAGCGCGAATTGGGACTGCCGCCAAGTGCCAAAACCCTTGGGGTGTTGAACGAACCGCTGCCCACGATTCAAAAACCCGAGGATGCGCCTGTGGGTCGTTTTCTCGAGCGTTTGTGGCTTGAGGAGGTGCGTTCTAAAAACGGTTTTGGTTTGCTGCTCGGCGAGGCTGGCGCGGGCAAAACCGCGCTGTTGCGGGCTGAATTTCCCAATGCGATTTGGCTCGAGTGTCGCCCAAACGATGCTGCTCTGCCGTACTCGAGTGTGCTGCGAACTGTGCGAAAACGCCTGCGCGAGCATGTGGCGCTGCCAACTTGGGCGCAAACTGTTTTGGCGCGTTTTCTGCCCGAACTTGGGTTAGAAAGTAGCGCCGATGCTTTTGACCAAATGCGCCTTTACATGGCGCTGAACTTGTTTTTTCCAGCCTCGAGTGGGCTGGTGGCAGATGACCTGCACTTCATGGATGAAATGAGCGCCGCGTGGTTCTGGCAACTGGCGCAGCAACGCTTGGATGAACACTTGTCTCCCACCATTTTGGCGTATCGCCCAGAAGAAATTGCTTTTGAAAACCAAGCCAGTTTGCAGCAACTCGAGCGTCAAGGTGCGGTGCGGCGGGTTTTACAGCCGCTGACCGTGGCAGAAATCGCGGTTTGGCTCGAGCGTTTGGGTATTGCGGTCAGCCTCGCGCCAGAATTTATGAACTTAACTGGTGGTAACGCCTTGTTCTTCAAGGAAGCTGCCCTTGCGTACCGAGCCACAGGCGATTTCGGACGAGGCTTGCTGCCACTTTTGCAGCAACGCCTGAAAACCCTCAGTCCGCTCGAGTGGCAACTGACCCAATTTATTGCCGTGGCTGGCAGTTTAGCCACGCTGCAACTGGCGACCCAAGTCCTGAAAACCGATCAATTGCAACTGGCTTCGGCTTGGGCGAACTTAGAGCGCTTGGATGTGCTGCGCGGTAGCAATTTTGCCCATGACCTGCTGCGCGATGCGGCACTCGAGCAAACCCCGAGTAGTATCCAGTCGGCATTGTCCAGCACCATGCTCGAGGTGATCGAGCAGCGCCTTCACTTGGGCGAGGTTTTTCCCAGCAGTGTGCTGGCAGAATTGGCGCAGCGCTCGAGCGATCCACGCCGCGAAGCCCATTATCGTTTGCTGGCGGGCTTTGAGGTTTATCAATTGGGCTTTTTACGGGCTGGCATCGGGCATTTGGAACGCTGTTTGGATTTGCTCGAGCAGCAACCGATGTTACTTGGTTTAACCGACCTTGAGCTGCTGTACTTAAAACTTGTACCGATTTACCGCGCCGATGTCTACAACGCACCGAACCTGCCTAAAGCCTTGCAGCAGCTTTTAACCATTGCTCGAAAGCGTGGTACGCGGCAACTCGAGGCGGTCGCGCTTGCCAACCAAGCCGATTGGATCGCTCAGATTGGGCAAGATTTCCCCAAAGCCAGAGTCATGTTTGACCAAGCCTCCGACTTGGCTGGACAAACCGACCAAGCCAAGTACCTGATTTTTGAATTGCGTTCATGGGCAGAAAACAGCGCTGGACAGACCCAACTTGCCCTCGAGTATGCCAAACAAAGTTTATCTTTTACTGGTTCAGATTTTGGCGCAAAATACAGCGCTCTCGAGTCCATTTATAACTTTGAGCAGAATTTAAGCCGTTGGGAGGATGCCAAACAACACGCCCTCGAGGCGGCGGATGCGGCACTGGATTCCAAGAATTCACGGCATGGTCGTCCGTATGCCCTGACGATGGCAGCCTACTGTGCTTTGCTGCTGGGTGATTTAAGCACCTGCGAAAAGCACATCAGCTTGGCGCTGCAACTGCTCGAGAACAGCCAGTGGCACAACGCGCTGGGTTTTGCCACACGGGTTCAAGCTCAACTGCTGCTCGAGCGGGATGATTTAAGTCTGGCACTCGAGCAAGCCGAGCAGAGTGTGATTCACTATCAGAACTTGGTTAATCCATTTGCTTTATACAGTTCTTACAGCACCGTTGCCAGAATTCAACTAGCAGCATTGCGTCCAGAAGATTGCCTGAAAAACCTTGAAGCCGCCGAGCAAGCTCTTGCACAAATCTCGAGCCTGCCGATTGTCTCGGTGGTGCAAAGCACCTTGGATAACCTGCGTTGTCGCGCTCAGACGCAAATGGGACTACCCGCTTTTCATGCTGCAATGCGGGCAACCCAAGCTCGAGCCAATCCGCCCCAAACCATTGGAGCGCTGCTGCTTGTGCCAAGGGAAGCTGAACTCAGAGCCTTACTCGAAGGTGGTCAAAGAGAACTGGCACACACCGAACTCGAGCAGTTTTTAAGGTTGCACCCCAACAATCCTCGGGTTCAAGTGCTGCATTTACGCGCCAGAGCTGTGTTTGAGCGCAACCCCAAGAAACTCTTGCGCCAAGCCTATGAACTGGCACTCGAGCTTGGTTTAACCAT
>JAAFJQ010000184.1 GCA_013298185.1 Deinococcales bacterium | reverse complement strand
GGCTGGCGCTGTTTATTGTGGCGCAGGGTTTGCGCTACATCATCATCTCGAGCCTTGGCAAGCTCTGGAACACCCGAATTATCATTGTGCCGAATGCTAAATTGGTGCGCTCAGGGATTTATCAGTACGTCAAGCACCCCAATTACATGGTGGTGGCGCTCGAGTTATTTGTTGCCCCAATGATTTTTGGCGCGTTTATCACGGCGATTGTTTACAGCATCCTCAATGCGATTTTGCTGCTTGTTTACCGAATACCAGCTGAAGAAAAAGCCCTCGCCACGGTTCAGGAATAACTACTCTTCAAGCTCCTCTGGTTCATAACCCAAATCAAGCAGTAAATCCATGTATAACGCCACAGCATTCTCGCGGATGGACTCGAGGTTCGAGTCGGTTTTGGCAGCGATTCTCAGGCACTCGGCAAGCAGTTCAGGGTGAATTGTCCAACGCTCGAGGATGTCTTCGTCGCTTTCAGCATCTTCACCATCAGAAGTTTGATTGATTTTTTCCAGTGCCAGTCTCGAGGCGTCATGTTCAGCGTCTTTTTTGCTGCGTCCGTAACCTTTGGCAACCTCTGCGCCATCCCAATTGATCAGGCTGATAAAACCTTCGTTTGGACGGTTGGCGTCGAGCAATTCAGTTACAAACTCGAGCGGGGTGCTTTTGGCTTGTGCCAATTCGTTCAGTTGGGCTTTGGGGGTGCGGCTCATAAAGTTTATTCTACGAGAAAAACAACCAATCACGAAACGGGGTAGAATAAACGCATGGAAGAAACCCCTGAGCGTCAAATTCAGATTTTACTGGTGGATGACCACCCAATTGTTCGTAAAGGCACAAAGGAAATGCTCGAGCCTCACGCTGATTTCTTGGTGATTGGCGAAGCCGCCGACGGACGCGAAGCGCTTGCCTTTGTCAACGCCACCCGCCCCGATGTGATTCTCATGGATGTCTCGATGCCCGGCATGAACGGCATTGATGCCACCAAACAAATTAAGCAACACCATCCAAGCGTGGCGGTTTTGGTGCTGACCAGTTTTGACGACGATGCTTATGTCTTTGCGCTGCTCGAGGCGGGCGCGGCGGGTTATATCCTCAAAAATGCTCGAGAAGAAGAATTAATCAACGCCATCCGAGCTGTGTTTCATGGTGAAAGTGCGCTCCATCCAAGCATCGCCAAAAAAGTCTTGAATCGCTTCAGCGCTCAACCCACCGAATCCTTTGAAGGCGAAGGACTTAGCCCTCGAGAACTCGAGGTGCTACGCGCCGCCGCCAGTGGCAGCACCAACAAGGAAATCGCTAAGGTGCTGGATATTTCCCCACGCACGGTGCAAGTTCACCTTGCCAATGTCTTTAGTAAGCTCGGAGTTGGCTCGAGAACCGAAGCGGTGCTGTTTGGGATTAAACGCGGTTGGATTGACCCGAGTACGGTGGGATGAGATAGGAAAAAGGTCAAAGGCGAAAGGCAAAAGTAAAAAACCTTCGCGTGTTGCCTTTCCTCGAAATGTCGTGTTTACCGCGTCATCAGGCTATGCTTTTTGCCCTCCCAAGGAGGTTTTATGATTGTAGATTTGCGTTCCGACACCGTCACCATCCCAACCCCCCTGATGCGCCAAGCCATGCTACAAGCCCCAGTTGGCGATGATGTCTACGGCGAGGACTCAACCGTCAACGCCCTCCAAGAACACGTTGCTGCCATGCTTGGTTTTGAAGCGGCATTGTTTACCACCAGTGGTGTGCAAGCCAATCAAATTGCGATTGCTGCCCATACCCAGCGTGGACAAGAAGTGATTTGTACCGAAGGCGCTCATATTTACGAGTACGAACTTGGCATGATGGCGGCTTTTGCTGGTGTCGTACCGCGTTTTGTTTCTGCCCCCAAAGGCGTGCCAGACCCAGCCGACATTCGCCGTGCGATTCGCCGCAGTGTGCATCAAAGCCCAACTGGTTTAATCGCCCTCGAGAACACCCATAACCGCGCTGGTGGCACTGTGCAGCCGCTCGAGGTGATCAAAAATACCCGAGCCATTTCACTCGAAGAAGGTATTCCACTGCATTTGGATGGAGCAAGAATTTGGAATGCGTTGGCAACTCAAAACCTCGAGCCTCGAGAAGTCACACAGCATTTTGACAGTGCAGCAGTGTGTTTGTCCAAAGGGCTTGGAGCGCCCGTTGGCAGTTTGGTGGCTGGTTCAAAAGCCTTTATCAAAGAATGTCATCGTTACCGAAAAATGCTTGGCGGCGGGATGCGTCAAGCAGGGATTTTGGCTGCTGCTGGTATGTACGCTTTGGAAAACAACCGTGTTCTGCTCGAGAAAACCCATGCACAAGCCAAGCACTTGGCTGAAAAATTAGCCGAGCAAGGTTTTGAGATTGACCTCGAGCGGGTGCAGACCAACATGGTTTACATCAACTTACCCGATGCACCTGCCAAACTCGAGGCATGGGCAAACAAAGGCGTTCGGGCTGGGATGATGGCAGAAAATCTGGTGCGTTTGGTGACGCATTTTCAAATAACAGATGAGATGATTGAGTATGCGCTCGAGGTTATCAAAACCGCTTAGGTGTTCTGACCAAAAAGATGGACAATGTTTTTTATACCGAATTAACTTAATCGCTCTCGTTTGACCAGAAAGTACAGTCAAACTGTTGCTCAAGTGTTCCTTCGGTCTTCTCACCCAATACTTTAACCTTTGAGCTGCACAGTTCATAGCCCTAAAACCAACCAAACAAACTGTATTTCACCAATCCCGCGACTTCTCTTGCGGCGGCTCTAAACAACATTAAACGGTCAAACGGGGTTCTTAAGCTCGAGTCAAAACGTGTCTCATCGGCGGCGACAACAAAAGCATCTAAACCCAATTGGGTGAAAGTGGCTTTGGCGCGTCTCGAGTGGGTTGGGCTGGTGACAACGAGAATTTTTTTCCAGTTACGTGCTTTGGCTTCTTTTGCCACTGCTTCGGCTTCGGTGCGGGTGGTTTTCATGTCCTTTAAGACCACAATTTCAGGTGGGTTGGTCGGATAAAGTCTGCGAATCAGTGGCAATGCCTCATCTTCTATGCTGGCGCAACCACTGACTAAACCATGTGCATCGGTCACCGTGATGGTTTTGGCATAACCAGAGCGCCAGAGTTCTAAGCCTTTGGTCAGTCGGGCTAGGCTGGCTGCTTCGAGTTGGCTCGAGCCGCAGTAAAAGCCACCGCCTAAATTGACAATCACGTCAGCTTGGCTTGGCAATTCGGTTACATCCAAGTAATCCTCGAGCGGCTGTAAAGCTGGGGTCAGCGTACAAAGTGCCACGCCAACGGTCAGTGTGGCGGAAACAATTTGTAACCCCAACCTCGAGATTCGCACCAGCCCTAAAGCAGCACAAAGCAGCACAATCCCAGCTGCCCAGAACCACTCGAGGTCATTGTTGACCAAAGCCGCCAGCACCGCCAGCCAAACCCCCACAAATGCACCCCAGCCAAGCCCAAGCAGCCACTCGGGACGTGGTTTAGGAGCGGTATAAAGTGGGTCGGAGCGCTTGGGTTTTTTCGCCACATTGTTATTTTAGCGCAGGCATCCATAAGAAACTCAATAACAAACTCGAGCGCAAATTGGGTGTTCCAAAAAAAGGACTGAGCCAACCGTACTCGAGTGCGACTGCAAAATTCCCAAAGTGGTACTCGAAGCCAAAACGCCCAACCAAACCTGTTTGTTGCCACTCAAGCAGCGCAAAACCAATCTGAATCGTGGCATTGACCACTTGGCTTAAGTCCAAACGCCAAACCAAACCAGCTTCTAAACCCCTGGTCCCAAGATCAGTTCGCAATGCAAAACCTTTGGCAAAACCATTCAGCCATTCAACCCGCACCGAAGCCCCAAGTGTGCCGGGTAAGCCAATCCCAAACAAGTCCGTGCCGAAATTCCCCACCCCCGAAACACTGGCGCCGAAAGCAAATTCTTGTGCCAAAGCAGGTGTTACTAAGCAACACCAAACCAAGCAAACTCGAGCCAACCAAAAAAAGTGCTTCATTGGTTTAAGCCTAGCCCAACATTCAATGAAAAAACCGTTGGTCTGAGGTTACGGCAGAACAGCTGTGACTCGAGTTCCGTTTCCTTTGCGGCTGGCGTATTCAAATTGTCCACCTCGAGCTTCGACCCGTTCGCGCATTTGCGATAAACCCAAGCCTCCAGCTGTGGTGACCCTGCCTGTGAGGGCGCTTGGGTCAAAGCCAATACCATCGTCTTGGACTGTTAATTGGGTGCGATTTGGGTAGCTTTGCAGTGTCACAGTGGCGTTTTTGGCGCGGCTGTGCTTAGCGATGTTGTTCAAGGCTTCTTGCAAAATTCTGAACATTACAGCTTCATTGGTTGGGCTAAGGCGCGGTTCGCCAAGCAGTTCTAAAGTGGTTTTTAAGTTGTTCTGCTCACCAAAATCCTTGGTATATTGGCGTACTGTTTCCATAAACCCAAGGCGCTCGAGGTCAAGTGGACGCAGCGCAAAAATACTGCGCCTGACTTCTTTGATTTGCTCGCGCAACGTGGTTTTTGCCAGCTCAAGTTCTGCCAAAACGCGCTTTGGGTCTTTCTCGAGCAGTTTGGCGGATAAATCGAGTTTCATGGCGGTAAACGCTAAACTCTGAGCGATGCCATCATGGATTTCCCTAGCAATGCGGCTGCGCTCATCAAAAATAGCAATTTCTTCGCTGTACAAATAAGCTCGAGCATTGCGAACTGCCAGTGTAACTTGGCTGGCAAGAAGGTTGAGCAGTGGCAATTCTCGGGTGTCAAAAGCATTTTCTTGACTGTGACCAAGCACAATCACACCAACCAACTCGGATTCAGTCAGCATCGGTAAGGCAATCGCGGCTTTTGCGCCTCCTAAGACAGGGTCATCGGGCTGATCAATCAAAACCATGCCTTGTGCTGTCTCGAGCATCGGTTGGCGCTCGAGGTTCGGCACAGACAATGGAAGGCGTTGCAAGGCACTCTCGAGCGCGAGGTTGCCGGTTGTCCAACCATGTTCGCTGCTGGAACGCACCACCCGCCCTTGGACATCCCGCCCCCATGCCAAAGTTAAGCGCTCGTCCTCATCGGCAAGGTAGACCGCACTGGCTTCGGCACGAACCCGTTCTCGGATGCGAGTCAGCACATTCTCGAGTAAGCGCTCCAAATTAATCTCAGCGCGGATACTTTTATCCACCTCGAAGAGCGTCAGTAAATCGCGGGTGCGGATGCTGGCAGCATCCACCGCAACCGCGATTTCACCAACCAGAATTTCCAGTAACTCACGGCTTTCAGCTCGAGGCATCCCGACAAAATACAAATGCAGCGCTCCTAAAAAACGATCTGCAAAGCGCAAAGAACTTGATAAACGACTCTTAGCACTGCTGATGCTCGAAGGGCGGTCAAGCACACCCACCGCCACCCGAAGCGGCTCGAGGTCAGTGACTTCCAGTGGTAGTTCCTCGAGGTTAAACGTGCGAACCACACCACTCTCGAGGATAATCGCCCCAGCTTTTGCACCCACCGCTTCGGCAACACTGGCAATCGCGGTTTCTAAGACACTCTCGAGGTCAGAGGCTTCCGAGACATTTCGCGTCACACGCTGCACCGCTGCCAAACGAGCATGTGATTCAGAAAGTTCAGAGTACAAATCGCGCAAATCACTCTCGGCGCGTTCACGTTCACGCACTTCAGTTGCTATCCAAGTCAGCACAAAAAAAGTCACCAAAGGACCAGCAATGCCGTAAAACAACAAAGCCGCCCAGAACTCGGTTTGGGTTGGATCAAGGCGCACCACCAGCAATTGATAAACCACCACCACCAAAACAATCAGTGGTGGCAACACAGCCTGAGCCGTTTGCACACGGCGATACAAAGCCCCCGGTACTCGAGAAGCCCGAAAAAAACGAGACTCGAGTTGATTCATGAGTTAAGTGTAGCACTTGGGTTATGGGGTTTGTGGAATGGCTATGAGCTATGAGCTATGAGCTTTGAGGTTAAAAGTGGTGGGTTTGCCTTCGTCCTTTATCCTTCGTCCTTCATCAGCGCTTCAACTCGAGGGTACGGCACAGTCCCCGGCGTGTCCAATCCCCGATTCTTACGCGAAGCCCACAAGCCCTGTGACAACAAACCACGGATAAAGGCAACATCGTGATTATTCAAATCCGAGCGGTTAAAAATACTGCGAAAACGGCGCAGGGCATGGTCTTTGCGGTGCAAATCGGTGTAACCAACCTCGAGCATAAACTCGAGCAGGTGGGCGTACATCCCTTCTAATACTTGGCGTGGAGCAAGTTGTTCGCGCTCGGTGGGTTGTTCGGGTACTTTGGTTTCTCGAGCTAAAAGCAGTTCGTAGACAATCACTTGCACGGCTTGGGCTAAGTTCAGCACAGGATAATCGCCTTCAGTGGGAATCGAAATCAGGGCATGGCATAAGTCCAGTTCATCATTGAATAACCCATGTTCCTCTCGTCCAAAAGCCACGGCACTCGAGCGGGGCAATAAGAACCTTGGCGCAATTTCTCGAGGGGTGACAATTTGCGTGAAATCCTTACGTTCCCGCGCGGTTGTGCCAACCACAAACTCGAGTTCTGCCACAGCCCCCTGCATGGTTGGGTAGGTGGTGGCGTTTTCGATGAGTTCAAAAGCATGAACTGCCATTTTCTTGGCGTCGGACAGTTGGCAACGCGGGTCAACAATCCGCAAATCAGACAAACCAAAGTTCTTCATGGCTCGAGCTACACTGCCGATGTTGTCAGGACCTTTGGGCGAAACAAGGATAATCGCGGGTTTGGCGTTCATGGAGGGTAGTCTAAAGAGGAAAGGCAAAAGAGGAAAGAGGAATTTGCGGTTGCCCTGACAGGAAATGCAAGTGCCTTTGACAAGCCGCGTTCTTGGTGCTATATTCACGCGGCATCTGAAAAAGGTGTGCCGCTTCGTGCGGCGATTTTCTTGGAGTTGGCTCGTGTAGCTCAGTGGTAGAGCACTCCCTTGGTAAGGGAGAGGTCGTCGGTTCAATCCCGACCACGAGCTCCAGATAAAAAGTCTTAAGCCCGCCTCGAGTGGGTCAGCGCCCTTGATAGGGCGTTTTTTGGAGGAAATTACTATGGCAAAAGGTACATTCGAGCGCACCAAACCCCACGTCAACGTTGGCACCATCGGACACGTAGACCACGGCAAAACCACCCTCACAGCCGCAATCACATTCACGGCTGCTGCGGCAGACCCAACCATTGAAACCCAAGATTACAGCCAGATTGACAAAGCCCCAGAAGAAAAAGCCCGTGGTATCACAATCAACACCGCCCACGTTGAGTACAACACTGTTTCTCGTCACTACTCCCACGTTGACTGCCCAGGTCACGCTGACTACGTGAAAAACATGATCACCGGTGCTGCTCAAATGGACGGCGCAATCCTTGTTTGCTCGGCGGCTGACGGTCCAATGCCACAAACCCGTGAACACATCCTCCTTGCTAAGCAAGTCGGTGTGCCGCACATTGTTGTGTTCCTCAACAAAGTGGACATGGTCGAAGACGAAGAACTCCTCGAGCTGGTCGAAATGGAAGTCCGCGAGTTGCTGAGTAAGTACGACTTTCCAGGCGATGACACCCCAATCATCCGTGGCAGCGCCAAAGAAGCCCTTGACTTCCTGATGGGCGCACCAAAAACCCCACGCGGTGAGAACAAATGGGTGGATGCCATCTGGAGCCTCCTCGATGCAGTTGATTCCTACATCCCAACCCCAGAACGTGCCATTGACCTCCCATTCCTGATGCCAGTCGAAGATGTCTTTACCATCACAGGTCGTGGAACCGTCGCCACTGGTCGTATTGAACGCGGTAAGTGCCGTATCAACGACGAAATCGAAATCGTCGGTCTGAAAGACACCGCCAAAAGCGTGGTCACGGGTGTTGAAATGCACCGTAAGCTCCTCGATGAAGGCATCGCTGGCGATAACGTCGGTGTACTCCTCCGTGGTGTGAAGCGCGAAGACATTGAACGCGGTCAAGTGCTTTCAAAGACCAACAGCATCAAACCACACACCAAGTTCAAAGCCAGTGTCTACGTCCTGACCAAAGACGAGGGTGGTCGTCACAGTGCTTTCTTTGCTGGCTACCGACCACAATTTTACTTCCGCACCACCGATGTGACTGGTATCGTCACCCTTCCAGAAGGTGTGGAAATGGTCATGCCCGGCGATCAAATCAACTTTGAAGTTGAACTGATTAAGCCAATCGCCATGGAAAAAGAACTTCGGTTCGCTATCCGTGAAGGTGGGCGTACCGTTGGTGCAGGTGTTGTCACAGAAATCCTCGAGTAATT
>JAAFJQ010000183.1 GCA_013298185.1 Deinococcales bacterium | reverse complement strand
TCCGACAATTCTGCTTTACCTGAATGTAAGGACTTACGTAACGCTGCACTAGGTTTTATGTTGGTTGAAATTCAACTCAAAGCCCTCGAGATAACTCAAGGAAGGAAATCATGAAAAAACAGTATTTTGGTATTCTTGCTGGTTTACTTGTAGCCATAGCTGCGTGTACACCCGGAGCAACCGTCACCAGTGTAGCAGTCAATGCGATCAGCATTGGACTTAATCCAGCTGCGACCACCACGGTCAGTGCTACTGTGACTGGTACAAACAATCCCAATCCAAGTGTCAATTGGTCAATAGAATCTGGTGGTGGGTCATTATCTGCCACCAGTGGCTCGAGTATAACGTTTACTGCGCCTACAGCTCCGAATCTTGGAAACACGATGATCAAAGCAGTCAGTATTCAAGATCCAAGTAAAAGCAGTACCATCACCATTGCTTCTGGTGTGGTTTCAGGCGTGGGTATTTCAGCCAGTGTCGTCAATGTGCGTGAAGGTGGCTCGAGTACCTTAACGGGTAGTGCAACAGCCAGTGCTGGTACAGCCGGACAAGTGATGAATTGGGCGATTGAATCTGGTGGGGTTGGTACACTCTCGAGTACCACAGGCACTTCTGTGACCTATACCGCACCAAGCAGCACCTTTGGACGGGTAGTGCGGATCACGGCGACCAGTCAGCAAGATTCGACACAGAAGAAAACCATTTACCTTGGGGTGCATACCAGCAAACAAAGCATTGCCATGGGTGATAATCATACCTTGGTGATTAAGTCCGATGGTACGGTTATCAGTTGGGGAAATGATGCCAATGGCGAACTTGGCGATGGTACGGCTGGTGGTACGAATGCCACACCAACTGCCATTACCAATGTTAATGTCACTGACATTGTGGCTGTGAGCGGTGGTGGTACTTTCTCGCTTGCCTTAAAAGCCAATGGCACAATGCTCAGTTGGGGAGACGATACTTACCAGCAACTTGGAAATGGAGCAGGTGTCAGCAACAGTGCCACGCCAACTGTTGTATCAGGTTTCAATGATATTGTTGCAATCAGTGCAGGATACCGATTTTCACTTGCTTTAAGATCCAATGGCACTATGCTCAGTTGGGGTAATGACGGCTCTGGACAACTTGGGGATGGTACAATTGATCCTGATAACCCTACACCAACACCTATACCAAGTGTCAGTGGAGTAGTTGCTATTGGTGCAGGTTTCCGACACTCGTTAGCCCTAAAATCCGATGGTACAATGCTCAGTTGGGGACAAGATGATGATGGGGAGCTTGGTGATGGTACGATTAATCCTGATAACCCTACACCAACTGCTATACCAGGCGTCAATGGGATTATTGCTATCCATACAGCAGGTGGGCAACACTCATTAGCCCTAAAATCTGATGGCACAATGCTCAGTTGGGGTAATGACGGCTCTGGACAACTTGGGGATGGTACAGTTAATCCTGATAACCCTACACCAACACCTATACCAAGTGTCAGTGGAGTAGTTGCTATTGGTGCAGGATTGACGCACTCGTTAGCCCTAAAATCCGATGGTACAATGCTCAGTTGGGGTAGTGATACCGATGGGCAACTTGGTGATGGTACAACTACTCCTAATAACCCTACTCCAACGGCTATATCTGCTGTCAGTGGTGTTGTTGCGATTGCCATTGGAGAATATGCTTCAATGGCCCTGAAATCCGATGGTAGTTTGTTGACTTGGGGCGATGATGACAATGGGCAACTCGGAGATGGCACGGTCAATCCAGATAGACCCACCCCATTTGCTGTTCCTCTTGGTGGCGGTGTGACTGTTCGCCTACCTTAAACACTTGGTACTTTTAAATATACAAGAAAACGGCAGCCAAGTGGCTGCCGTTTCTAATCTCGAGAAATCAGTTTTTTGGCTTTTTGATAAACGGCATCATTTCACGCAACTGAGCGCCGGTTTGCTCAATTTGACTGGCGGCAGCTTCGGCACGCCATTTGGTCATGTTGGGTTTGCCTGCGGCGCACTCTGCAAGGAAAGCCTTGGCGAACTTGCCGCTTTGAATTTCTTGCAGCACTTTTTTCATGCGTTTTTTGGTATTGGCATCTATCACCCGAGGTCCGGTGACAAAATCACCATATTCGGCGGTGTTGGAAATACTATGGCGCATCCATTTCATTCCGCCTTCAAACAGCAAATCCACAATCAGCTTGGTTTCGTGCAAGCATTCAAAGTACGCCATTTCGGGGGCGTAGCCAGCTTCGACCAGCGTTTCAAATCCAGCGTTAATTAGGCTGGTCAAACCACCGCAAAGCACGGCTTGTTCGCCAAAAAGGTCAGTTTCGGTTTCTTCCTTAAAACTGGTTTCAATTAATCCTGCTCGAGTGCCACCAATGCCCTTGCCGTATGCCATGGCGAGTTCCCTGGCGTTGCCTGTGGCATCTTGGAAAATCGCAAACAAACTTGGTACGCCAGCGCCCTCGGCAAATTGACGGCGCACCAAATGACCAGGTCCTTTTGGCGCAACCAAGAACACATCCACGTTCTTCGGTGGTTTGATGGCTTTGAAGTGAATGTTAAAGCCGTGGGCAAAAACCAATGCCTTGCCTTTTTTGAGGTTTGGCTTGATTTCATCCTTGTAGACTTGGGCTTGGAACTCGTCGGGAATCAAAACCATGATTAAATGGGCTTTTTTACAAGCTTCAGCCACACTGGCGGTCTCGAGACCAGCCGCTTTGACTTCGGCTTCGGTCTTGCTACCTGGGCGCAAACCAACAATCACTTTAACACCACTGTCTTTGAGGTTCTGCGCGTGGGCATGACCTTGGCTGCCATAACCAATGATTGCCACGGTTTTATCGGCTAAGGCTTCGAGTGATGCGTCTTTGTCGTAATAAATTTTTAATGCCATGTTTTTTACACCTTTTCCTGGGTTAATTCCAAACTCGAGGACAGACCTCGAGATTTTTGGTATACCAAGCAGCTTACCAAGAAAAACGTGGGTTTTCGAGCATTTTGCCCCGCTTTTCTATCTTCACAGTCCTCATAAGGCTTAGGTACAATTGGGCAATGTTCGAGAACCGCCGCGCTCGTTTTGAATTTGAACTGCTGGATCGCTTTGAAGCTGGCGTAGAGCTGCGTGGTACAGAAATTAAGTCCATGCGTGGCGGTGGCGTGGACTTCCGCGATTCTTATGCTCGTTTTAGTGGCAACGAATTGTTTTTAGAAAATTTATACATTCCGCCTTATGGCAAGGCGTCTTACAACAACCATGAAGCGCGGCGCAAACGCAAACTGCTGCTGCACCGCAAAGAACTGACCGATTTATTCGCGGCGGTCACCCGCAAAGGCTTAACCATAGTGCCGGTCAAACTCTATTTTGTGCGCGGACGCATTAAGCTCGAGGTGGCACTAGCTCGAGGCAAGAAACTGCACGATAAACGCGAAGCCGAGAAAACCAAAACAGCCAAACGAGAAATGGAGCAGTACCGATGAAGGCTGCAAAACATGGTTGGTTACTGTGCCTGATGCTTTTTGCATTGCTCTGTGGTGCTTTAGGGCAAGCCATCCAATCCAGAGATTTAACTGTCATGGGCAGCAACTTCAAAGCCTTGATGTACAACGGCGTGGCATATGCAGGCTTGGACTTTGCCACTGCTTTGGGCTTAGAAAGTCGAATCACCAACAACACCGTTATCCTGACCCAAGGTGGTCGGGTGATTCGTTTGGACATTGCCGACAATGCCTATGCTGGGGCAGCCCGCTGGACCAATGCCTTAGAAATCAATGGCGTGCGTCAACGCTCAACCGCCGCTGGCACTGGGGCGGATGGTAAAATGCTGATACCAGTCAAAACCGTGGCAGAAGCCGCCAAAGCCAATACCGATGAAAGCGGCGGAAATATCGTTGTCAACTTACCACAAGCTATTTTAGGGACTGTCTCGAGTGACAAAACCGATCAATCAGACCGAATTGTCTTAGAAGTTGACCGCGACGTTGGTTTTGCCAGCCGCATCGAAAAAAATGAACTGATCATCACCTTGCGTTTCACCAATGGCTCAAGTGCGCCGTACCAAGTCGGCGGCAAGTACGTGGATATTTTTGATGTCAAGCAAAACGCCAATAAACTCGAGGCACGAATTCCAATCAAACCTGATTTTGGCTTTAATGTGTTTGCGGTGGCTGCCGCTCAAGGCATTCCAGCGCGGGTGATTGTTGATGTTGGACCAAGGTTTACCCGTTTAGCCGTGGCACTTGATTCGCGTCCCAGTGTGGTGGTACTCGACCCCGGACATGGTGGGGCAGATGCTGGCATTGTGGTCGGGAACTTGCGCGAAAAAGACATCACATTGTCCATGGCACGACGCATTGCGGCGATTCTTGCCCCGCGTGGCGTGACCATCAAATACACCCGAGATGCCGATAAAGCTGTTTCGCTCGAGGAACGCCAGAACTTAAGCCTCAAAGCAGCCGTGCTGATTTCGCTGCATGTCTCTTCGATGCCAAACACCACTGCCAGTGGCACAGAAATTTTTTACTTGTCCCCAGATGCCGCCGCCGAAGGCATCCTAGACAAAGGGCGCGATGCCCTCGAGAACCCAAAGTCCGAACGCGACCGCAAACTACTGGCGCGTTTCTTAGCCCCTCGAGCCGCTTCGCAGCGCTTAGCCGATTTGATTTCAGCCAGAATCCTCAGTGTCCCCGAAGGGGCTGCTCAAGTCTCGAGTTTATCGAATCATACTGCCCTCGAGCGAGCGCCGAAAGCAGCTGTGGTCTTAGAACTTGGTTATATGTCCAGTGAAACCGACCGAGCGGTGCTAATCAACCCAAGCGAAAGTGCGATTCGCGCCGAAGCGATTGCTTACGCGGTTCTCGAGTACTTAGGTAAGCCCGTGCCAGCCAAAACCCCAACGACAGGACAACCAAGATGAAATGGATCAAACTTTTTTTTCGTTGGCTGTTCTCGCCGTGGAACATCATTTTTGCTTTGTTGCTGCTTGGTGTTTTAGGGGTTCGTTACTTGCAAACCCGTCCAACGGCACTTGCCATAGACCCCAAACTCTTGCAACCCGAGGACCGTACCCGCTCGAACTTGCAACTCGAATTGTACTTTGTCACCCCCGATGGTAAATCATTCGCAGTGGAAAAACGTGACGCCGGACTCGAGCTTGATGATTTAGAAACTCGAGCCAGTGTTGCCATGAAAAACTTCATGGAGGGACCCAAATCTGAAGGCGCAATCGCACTCTTAAGTAAAGCATCCGCGCCAACGGTGTTTGCGAACAACACCACGATTTATATTGACGCACCAACGTCGTGGCAAAAAATTCAAATCGGAACCAAAGGCGAGCTGCTTTTATACTGTGGTATAACCAACACCATGTTAGGTTTAACAGGTGTGCAACAAGTCCAATTCCTGATGGCTGGAAAACCCGTCGAAACCATTGGCGGACATATTCCCACCGATAAGCCCTTTACTTCGCGGGAGTGTGGGTCTTGAGAGCAGATGAAAGGATAAAGGTAAAAGAGAAAATAATGTTCTTCCTTTCCTCTTTTCTCTTTTACCTTTTCTCTGAAGAGGTCTTGTCCTCATGACCATCCGAGTGCGTGGCATCACCATTCAAGGCTTCAAGAGCTTTGGTGAACGGGTGCGGCTCGAGTTTTCACCTCAGGTCAATGCGGTGATTGGACCAAACGGCTCGGGGAAATCCAATGTGATCGAAGCGATTCGCTGGGCGAGTCACACAGCTCGAACCCGAGAATTGCGGGTTAAGGAAAGCACTGAACTGATTTTTCATGGCTCGAGTGGCAAGCAGGCTTTGAATTTGGCAGAAGTTCAAGTTGAACTCGAGCAGCCAAGTGGTGGTCTAAGCATCACACGGCGTTTGTACCGCGACGGGGACTCTGACCTCGAGCTGGGTGGTAAAAATGTTCGGGTGCGTGACCTGCACGACGCGCTGCGTGGTTCTGGTTTAGGACCTGGTGGAATCGCCGTGGTGGGACAAGGCGAAATCGGTGCGGTGATCAGTGCCAATCCAACCACGATGCTGGGTTATCTCGAGGAAGCAGCTGGGTTATCCCGCGCCACACATCGCCGCGCTCAGAGCATTGAACGCTTGGAACTGGCTAAGGTTCATTTGTCTCGAGCCGAAGACCTGACCCATGAAGTGAAAAACCGTGTCAGCAAACTTGAATCTGAAGCGGTTGCAGCCCAAGAACACACATCCCTGACTTCTGAACTGACGCTGCTCGAGGCTGCTTTGCGCCGCTCTAAGGTGCGTTTGCTGCGCGAAGAAATTCAAAAATTACAAACTGAACTGCTTGACACCGAGCAACGCGCTGAATCCGCCCGACTTGGTGTGGGCAGCCTAAGCACCAACCTCGAGTCACTGCGCTTAGAGCGCGAAGCCAAACAAGCCGCTTTTGCCGAGCTTACCGCAGAATTTGAACGCTTGCGCGGGGAAGCCAAACTGGCTCGAGAACGTGCTGCCAATGCCGACCAGAACGCCAAAGCCCTCGAGTCTGAGCGCCTGCGCTTAGAAGCCGAATTGCAGGTGCTGGCCTTGCAAACCGTGCCGCTCGAGCCAGAAGCGCCAACGCTGGATATTGCTGCGCTCGAGACGGCTTTTACCTCGGCTAAAGCTGCCCTGCGTTTGGCTTCCCAAGCCGAACTTGATGCCAAAATTGAACTCTCGAAAATGCGTTCCGAGCGCGACAAGTTTGAACGAGAAGCTCAAGTGCAACGCGAAATCAACGCTCGAGCCGAAGCTGAACGTCAAACCCTGACTCGAGAATTTCAAAGTGTGCAACTGGAGTTAAGTGCTGCCCAGCTGATTGCCAGCAAAAGCGCCCAAGAACTCGAAGAAACCAAAACCGAACTCGAAGCGGTGCAGAAAGGCTTAGACAAACTCGAGCGCGAAGCGGCGGCTGTGACCGCTCGACTGAGTGCAGGAAACTCGAGACAAATTGAATTGAAAGCCGTCCGCGCACCGCTGCAAAAAGAATTTGCTCGGTTAGAAGCCGCCAAAAACGCGCATTCGTATCTCTCCGAAGGACCGCGTCGAGCGCTTGGCAGTGGGGTCAAAGGCATGATTGGACCAGTCTCGGATTTGTTGCGCGTACCGCAACACCTCGAGACAGCCGTTGGGGCAGCTTTGGGACGGCGGATTGAAAACATTGTGGTTGAAACAGGCGAAGTTGCTAAAAAAGTGATTGAATCCCTGAAAAAAAGCGGTGGACGAGCCACCTTTTTGCCGCTTGACATCCTCCGTACCCGCCCTCGGCGCAACTTGCCAATTGCTGCGGAGCATGGCGTGGTTGGTTTTGCTGCCGAACTGGTTGAATCCGAGTATCAGAGTGTTTTAGAGAGTTTATTTGGCGAAACCCTGATTGTCGAAAACCTTGATGTTGGCTTAAAACTGGCAAAATCCTACCGTGAACGCCCACGCTTGGTGACTCGGGACGGCGAGCTTTTAGAAGCCACGGGCGCAGTCACGGGTGGACGAGGACGCGACACAACTGGCGAGACTTTTGCCGAACTTCGCCGTTTAGAAGAAAGCAAAACCGAACTCGAGGCTTTAGAAGCTGACCTAACCAAACTCGAGAAATCCTTAGACGCTGACCGTGAAATCGCCAGCCAAGCTCGAGAAGCCGTGACCCGAATGGATGCTCGTTTTGCCCAATTGCGCCGAGATACCGATGCAGCCAGACAACTGGCGCTGCAAACCGAAACCAAACGCGAAGGTCTGTTCCTAAGAAGCCAGCAACTCGAGCAGTCAATAGCTAAACTTGTGCCAATACAAGTCATCACCACCGAATCTGGCGTTGAAACCCTGAGCCTGCTGCCCCAAGAACAACAAGTGCAAACCGCCACAACCAACCTCGAGATGGCTCGAGCTTCGGAACGCAGCGCAGAAAATACCTGGCGCGAAGCCCAAAACCAAGCCGCGCTGTACCAAGAAAAGCAACGCGCTTATCAAACTGCCCTATTGCGAAGCCAAGAAAACCAAGCCCGAGCCGAACGCATCCGCGAGCGCTTAGAAAGCGTCCACCTGCAAGAACTCGAGATCAATCAGCGCCTCAGCCAAGCCAATCCCGAAATCTTGCAGCTCGAGCAGCAAGCTCAGAATCTTGGTCTACCCCAAGCCAAAGATGAACTCAGCACCCTCGAGCAGCAGCGTTTGCGTTTAGAATCCGAACTGACCCAAGTCACTCGCAATTTATCGAATGAACGCGAAAGCATTGAACAAGCTCGACTTGCGATTGCCAGACGCGAAACCAACCTCGAGACGGTTGAAACCGAAATGCTCGGCGAAACTGACGTGCCACCTGAGCCAGAAGCCCGCCAAAGCCAAATCCAAGAGCAACTGCTCCAACCCGACCCCGAAGGCACGCCGCGCAGTTGGACAACCCGCGCCAATCAACTCCGCAGCCGCTTAGAAGAAA
>JAAFJQ010000182.1 GCA_013298185.1 Deinococcales bacterium | reverse complement strand
CGAAGATGATGAAAGCCTACGCATCCAAGATGACCGTGACTGCCAAAGCCTGTACGACATCCTCGAGTATGAAATCGCGCCGCTTTACTATGGACAGCAGCACAACTGGCTCGAGCGGGTTCGCAACTGCATCCGCACCATCGCGCCAAAATTCTCGATGCAGCGCCAAGTGATTGATTACGTCGAAGACTTGTATGTACCAGCAGCCACGCGCACAGGTGGTCTGACGGTTGAACAAGCCAAAGACATTGCCACTTGGAAAACCACCCAACGCGCAGGATGGGCAGAGGTGCGTCTTAGTGCTTCTCTCGAAGAGAACCATCATGTTCGCGCTCGGGTCTGGCTCGGTCAATTGCAACCCGAAGACATTCAAATCCAAGCGGTCGTCTCCAAAAACGGTATTTTCAAACGAGCTGCCCTCAAACTCGAGCAAACCCATGAAGACGGCTGGCTCGAGTATACTGGCACGGTGCAGATTCCTGAATCAGGCGAATGGCAACTGGGTGTGCGGGCAGTGCCGTACCGTGAAGACTTGAGCAACCCACTCGAGGTTGGCTTGCTGCGCTGGGCTTAGGGTTAGTTTCATGAAGACAGCCTCCCTTATCGTTTGATTTGGGAGACTTTACGTTTTTCTCGAGACTTTGCTTACTGTGTATCCCAACGGCTTCGGGCTAGAATCAGAGCATGAAATGGTTGTTTGCTGTGATTCTTTTCTTTTCCCTGACCTCGAGTGTATCGGCTCAAACCGCGCCCAAGGCAGCTCCTGCCAACGCCGCCGCCGATGCCATGGCTGACCAAGCCGTGCGCGATTGGCAAGCGGGTAAGTTCAAACCCACGCCACTGGATACCAAAACCTTAGAGAGCATTCAAAGCCCAACTGAACTGCTGCAAAAGCAACTCGAGGCACTGGCGCAACAGGTGCAGTTTACCCCCACCCCTAAAGATGCTCGAGTCAGTTTTGAATTGCGGCGCGTGACCGAAGACAATGGTACTCGAGTTTATTCCTATCCGATCACCTCCACGGAACTTGGCGATGAAGTCCTGACCATCACCCTTGTTCCCAACAAAGACACCTGGACAGCCCAATCGGTGCGGGTCGGCGGCGATGCCGACCTGATTCCAGATTTTGTCAAAACGATTTGGGGCGCGTGGCTGTTTGCTGCACTCTCGGCGTTGCTGCTTTGGGCAAGCATAGCCAAAACCCCGTGGCGGGCGGTTCTCGAGCAGAACATGCAATTGGTCAAAGCCTACAAAGGCATTTACATTGGTACATTTGTGTTTTTCTTTGGTTTGTTTGGGCTTGGAACACTTTTTGGCATGAGCAACCCCGACATCACCAAAGCCATAGGGCAGTTTTTGCAAACCGTGTTGTCAGCCAATGGCGTGGCTGAACTGACCCAAACCAATGTCGCCAGTGCGGCGTTTGGGATTACATGGAATAACATGCGCTCAGGGATTTTTTTAACCAGTTTTGTACCGGGCAGCATGTTTGCTGTGCCAGCTTATTTAATTGGGATGTTTCAATATCCTTTTTATGGTGTGGCACTCGCACCCGTTGGCACTCTGCCTTTAGCCGCCTGGCTGCTGCACATTCCGACCATTTTGATTGAATTAGGCTCGTACATGTTTATTGTCGCCTCGAGTGGCGTGATGCTTTTTCGGATCATTAAAAAAACACCTTTGAGCTTTGCCTTTCTCGAGTTTACGCGCTGCTTGCCGTTGGCGATTAGCTTTTTGGTGCTGGCGGCTTGGTACGAGGCGTTTGAGATTATTGTCTTGATTCCAATGGTTTTGAAGTGAATGGGCTATGAGCTATGAGCTATGAGCTTTGAAAACCCTATTGACATTAACTTAAGGAATTTTCTCGAGGATCAAATCGAAAAAACGCAATGCCTCACGTACTCCCCCTCGCTGCGCTCGACCCCTCAAAGAGGGGTTCTGGTGTTATGAACTTGGCTTCTCGAGAAATAAATGGAACGGAAAGACAGCCCGAATCCCTCTCCCTGCGCGAAGCGACCCAGCCCCGTCAGGTGGCGCTTTGGGGTCAAGAAGCGCGTTGTTTGGGAGAGGGTGGCGCGAAGCGACGGGTGAGGGGCTGACTGATTGTGATTCTATGCCTACTAAAAATGCTTTTGTTCTTAAATTGATGCCCATGGGTGATCCTTGCGATTTCCCTGTAGAACGACATCAACAGGATTGTCCTTGAAAAAAATTGTGATCAATCAAACCCAAAGAATCTGGCTTGCTCGAGCAGCACTGGTACTTGGCATTTCTGGCGCTTTGCTTTATTTCACGCTGCTGATGTGGGTTGCGATTGTCTCGAGCAGCAACACACCAACCCCCGCCGATGCGGTGATTGTGCTGGGCGCTCAAGCCTTTTATCCTGCTGGGCGCTGGAATCCTTGTCTGGTGGCTCGAGTTAAACGCGGTGTGGAATTGGTGCAAGCTGGTTTTGCACCGCGTTTGGTGCTGAGTGGTGGCGTGGATAAAGAAGATGGTGCAGTTGAAGCTCAGGTGATGCAGGATATTGCTTTTTCGTTTGGTTTGGCTCGAGAAAAAACCTTGCTCGAGCCTAAGAGTACCAGCACGTCCGAGAATTTGCGTTTCTCAAAGAAATTACTCGAGTCTAACAAAGTCCTGATTGTCTCTGATCCGTTTCATTTGGCTCGAGCGCAGGCTTTGGCGCGTAAAATTGGTCTCGAGGCAAATGTGGTTGGAGCGCCGCGCAGTCCGTGCTGGTCGCGCTTTGGGATGCTCTCGAGGTTTGCTTTGCGCGAGCCATTGGCAATGATTGAGAACTTTTTGCGTGGTGATTTGTAAGGCGTGGTAGTCTGTCCTCCGTGCCGCTTCAACTTCCCGCTTCGATGTTATTGCCAGATTACGCTGGTGGGAGCATTGTCAACCTCACCTCGAGCATCGCCAATCACTTTGGGGTGTTCACCTCAGCCCAGCAATTGCGTGAGAAATTACCGCTAACAGGCATTGAAACCGTGATTCTGCTGATTGCTGATGGTCTTGGCGCATGGCAACTCGAGAAGCACCTTGCCGATGGGGATATGCCCACGCTCAAAGGTTTGCTCGAGGATGCCGAGCAGCGCACCCTCACCAGTGTGTTTCCGAGTACCACCATGGCAGCCATCACGGGGATGCACATGGCAGCCACGCCCGCGCAAACGGGTTGGTTGGGTTATACACTTTGGCTCGAGGAAGTGGGCGCGGTGATTGAAATGATTGGGCAGGTGGACATGGCAGCCCAAAGCAAATTGGATCAACCCGATTTTTTGCAAAGCACCCAATCCATTTACGGTAAACTCGAGCGGCGCGGGGTCAATGCCTTTTCAGTCGCGCCTGCCGAGTACCGTGGCACTTGGTTGAACGAATGGTACTGGTCTGGCGGGATGCAATATGGCTACCTGACCGCCAACACCTTGCCAAGCGTCGCCAATCAGAGCTTGCAATCCGATGGGCAGAAAGTGATTGTCATGTACTGGGCGGATTACGACACCGTCTGCCATAAACACGGACCCAGCAGCAACGAAGCCTCGGATGAAATCAGCGCCCTCGATCACGCCTTGGCGCGACTGCTAAAACGCATTCCCAAAAATGGTCGAACCGCGCTGGTCATCACCGCTGACCACGGGCAAATAGACCTCAACGACAAAAAAATTGTTTACCTCGAGCAGCAACGCGACCTGATGCCGTGCCTGCTCAGCCCACCCGCAGGAGACAGGATTTGTCGAACCTTCCGAGTCAAACCCGGTTTGCTCGAGGAAGTGCGTGACATGCTCGAGGTCACAAGTCATACCATGCTTACGTCTGAGGCATGGGAAGCGGGTTTGTTTGGTGGTGCGCCCGCCGAGGACACTTTCCGCCAACGGGTCGGTGATTTAATCGCCATGCCTCGAGATGGCATTCAGTTGGGTTTCACCTATCCGGGCAAATACCCAAGCCGCCCACACCGAGGTTCGCATGGTGCGTTATCCGTCGAAGAAATGCGTGTACCACTGATTTTCACCCGATTTTGAACTTGGCTCGAGAACAGCGCGTATGATTAGATATGACCAAATACATTCTTCTGGCAGTCATCTTAGGCAGTGTCGCATGGGCAGCAGGCTTGGTTGGCTTACCCAAATCAATCCTCGGATTTGAAAAATGGACGGTGGTTGCCAAAAACCTCGAGACTGGCGGAGCGCACGCTGGACAGAACAAACAAGTCTTTGCCAATAAAATTGCGGCAGGGGCATGGAAAAAAACGGGTAAATTACCGATAGGCAGCCTGATTGTCAAAACAGGCGGTAAAGTCTCGAGTCCAACTTTTGTTGCCACCATGGAAAAACGCAGCTCAGGTTGGTATTACGAAGAATACTTCCCGAGAAACGGGAAGTACGTCTTGGTGTACGGCGGTCCAAATGGTCAAGCCCTGTGCAAAGACTGCCATGCTGGTGGAACGGACGAATTGTTCACCCGTCCTTAAGCCTATTTTTCGGGTTTGACCGAAATCGCAAAGACGGCGGCACACATTTCATCGGTGGTGCGTTCTCCCCAAACCACGTAACGCGGGGCTTGTTGTTTGCCATTCAGGATCGGTTGATTCTCGGGTGAGTTATCGTACTCGCACGTCAGGCGCATTTTCTGCCCTGAACGAATGGGGATGGGTTTTTCAAACCAGTACCCGTTCTGCCAATGGAAATCCCAGCGTGGTATCTCGAGCAGGGTTTGACTGGTTTTGCCATCGAGCAATTCCAATTTGAAACTCGAGCCTAAGAAGTGCATATGCCCCAATGCGCCACGTATCTCGAGTCGCCCTTCTAAAGCTGGATTGAAATTCAGGGTATTTTCGCAAGTCGCGGTGATGTTCTTACCACTTGAGCCAGAGGTGTACTCAGAGATTTTGCGTCCGCATTGATCTAAGAATAAACCTGTGCGAAAACCTGCGCTCATCTGAGCGCCACGATCACCAAAGCTCAGGGTTTTCACGGCGGCGTTGTCCTCATAAGCATAATCGCGGTTGCAAGGGTTGGTGAGGTCGGTTGGATGCAGTCCAGCACATGGAATTTCTGGTTGGGCAATCATCGCGTTTAAGCTCATGCTTTGCTTCGGGGCAACCCCAGCAGGCAGCATCCACAGGTCGGCTTCGGTGCGGTCAATACCACTGCCATTGTTGGTGTTGTAGTGCATTTGCAGCACCAGACCATCGCCTGCTCGGATTTGAATGCCTGTGCCTTCGGGAAATTGCACTGCGCCACTACCGGGCAACCAGAAACCAACCAAACCAATGCCTCTGGATTCCACACCAGCCGCGCCCAGACACGGATACCCGCCGCGTCCATCGGATTTGGCTTCGAGGTCTTTGGCTTGCTCTAAACCCAGTTTGGTGATTTGAAATACTCCAACATGATGCACCAATTTGGGATTGCCAGCTCGGATGTTAAAACCCGTTAAGAAACGTGGTTTCTCGAGTTTTGGGTCTATGGCAAAGCAACGCCATTCATCGGTGACATCGGGTTTGGTGGCAAAATCTCTGCCTGTGGATAAGCTCATATCTGGTTTGGTCAGTTGGCGCTGCACCGTGCTGCGAACGGGTGCTTCGGATGGTTTACCCAGTGGCGCTCCCGCCCAAGCCCAATTTGCAAGAATAGCAATTTCATCGTCAGACAAGCGTAAATCACCAATCATTTTGGGACTCGAGCCACCAGGCATCCAAGGTGGCATTCGTTTATTCTGAACTTCAAACTGCATGGCTCGAGCGTACTTCACAGCATCTTCGGGTTTCTCGAGGCTAAACGGAGCGATTTCACCTGCGCGGTGGCATTGAACACATTTGCTCTCGAGGATTGGTTTGATATGCGAGTAATACTTGGGGATGTACGGCAACAACGGCGGTTGCCCAGTTTGTTGCACCTCGAGCGGTGTACTGTGCCGATGCCCAGAAGTGACATTGGTGTTGGGCTGAATGGTCACGGCTGCCACGATAGGCGCGGCTAAGCCAAGCACAAGGGTGGGAAGAAACCAACGAATCAATGGGCGCATAAAAACCTCCAAACAACGATAAAGGGCGAAAAACACGGCTTAAGGCGCTGGCTGACTGATTTGTTGCAACAATGGAGACACAATCTCTGTGGTTTTCACAGCTTCGATAACACGATTCAAAAAATCCAAATCAGCTTGCAGATGCTGTTTGATGTTTTCAAAACCAGCCCTCGAGAAATGCGAAACTTGGGTTTGTTGGGAGTACCAAAGCCAACCTCGCTCGAGTTGCAAGTGCTGATGCTCGAGGTTGGTCTTGGCTTGGTCAAGACAACTCAAGGTTTTTTCCTTGGGCAGCACATCAATCAATGCCAATGCCACCAACCACTGACTGCGCTCCCCACCAAGCCATGTTTCAACCAACAAATTATGCAAATGCTCCAAGCCAAGCTCGGTGATGCAGAACGTATCGCGCTGCCTCGAGCCGCGAGGTTGACTCGAGACGAGCTGAATCAACTGCAAACGTTTTAAGCTGTTCAGACCATGATAAATCGAACCAACCTGAATTTTTGACCAGCCTCGAACAGCGTTCATTTCAATGCGTTTTTGCAATTCATAGCCACTGAAAGGTTGCTGGCGTAACAACCCAAGCAGCATCAGTTGAACACTCATGAGTAACAATACTCAAATTTGAGTATTAAATGGTGAGAGTAGCTTCCGCAAGGCATCAAAAAAGGGCGAACGGTTTGTTCGCCCTTGGTGCTACTGCATTCTATGCGGCTGGTGCTTTGCCTCGGTTTGGACGGCGGCGCGAGCGGTAAGCGGGTGCTTTGGCTTGGCTGCTTTGTGTTTCATTGACTGGTTCAGCGCTGATAACTGACACGGGCGCTGGTGCAGCTTGACTGCGGTTGGCGTTGCGCTCAAGGGCTTGCATTTGCTTTTGCCGCAGCGCTTCGATTCTCGAGTGTCGGCTGGTGTCGGGCTTGGCGGTGTTGGGATTGCGGTTTGGGTTGTTTTGGACTCGAGGGTTGATTTGTTGGGTGGCTCGAGCGGGTTGTCCATTGCTTTGCCCGTTTGGTTTGGCGCGAACTTCGGCGTTGCCTTTGGGGGCTGGGCGTTGGTTGTTGTGGCGTGGTGGGCGTGTACCCAAGTCAAATTCGGGGTTGTCGCCTTCGATTTGGGTGAAGCGTTCTCGGCTCCATTCGCCAAAGTACAATTTTCTGGCGGTGATGCGGACGGGGCGTGGGTACTCGGTTCGTGGTCGGTTGCCTAGGACAACCACTCCGCGCCGAGCGATGGTCTTGCCAACGCTGGGCTTGGCGACACTCGTGCCGCTCCCTGCGTTTGCGCCTGTTTTGCGGCGGCGCAATCTGCTCATAGGTGACTCCTTTTGGTGCAAGACAAGTTGTGCCTCGCGGGTGGCGGGTCGGGTGTTTTCAACCATGACGCGCACAATGCTACCCGGCTTAAAGACCCTGCCGAGACGGGTTTTCCATTGATTGGTGGTGTAGGTGATTTCCTCACCGAGGTCTTCGAGCGACAATTTGCCAATTGCGCCATTCTCGAGAACCAATTCCAATGCAAATTCGGTAATGCCAATCACCACGCCACGCACAGGGTAGGTTTTGTGCAGTGCGCCGATCAATTGGAATTGAATGAAGTTCTGCTCGGCGGTTTTGGCACGGTTTTCCAGTCGCTCGAGTTGAGTGGCTAAAGCGGGTAAACCCTGCTCGAGCATTTCGCGTTTGCGTTGCGATAACTTGGTGGCGCACCATGCCAGAATTCGCAAGTTCAGAAAATCGGCGGCGCGGCTGAGCGGTTGGCGCAGACTCAGTCCTTCGGTGGCGGCGCTCGAGTGAATGGCTTTGAGACGCTGCGTTGCGCCAAGGCGTTGCTGTAAAGTTTTTACGGTGATGCTCTGCGGGTCAAACCCACTTGAGCGCTCGAGGGCAGAGGGCAATTCTGGGTTGCTTTGTCCTGTCTCACGGTACAGCGCAGTCACATCCGAAGCGGCTATGGCTGTGGCGGCTAAGCGCACGGCTAGGGTTTCAATGGCTTCTATCCCACCAATTTGAGCGATCAAGGCTTGGCTGGCTTCGCTGACCTGCTCGAGCGTGCCACTGATGCCAACCACACTTGGACGAATCACATAATTGACCAAGTTACCTGTGGCATTGGTTTCAATCAGCACCGATAAGGCTAAGCGCTCAGAATTAGGTTGAAACTGCATGGCTGCCAGCAACTTAGCGGGAAACAACGGCAGCGTCTCGCCTGATAATTGCACCGAAGCGCCTCGCTCGAGAGCAGCCGTCTCGAGTGGATCGTTTTCTTCTATCCAGTGAGCTGCATCGGCGTAATGCACCCCCAAGAGGATATTGCCATTGCCCAATGGTTCGATTTGCAGAGCCGTCTCGAGGTTGCTTAGCGCATAAACGGGCTTGCCGCGCAGGTCAATCCGTCCTTTGAGGTCT
>JAAFJQ010000181.1 GCA_013298185.1 Deinococcales bacterium | reverse complement strand
CCTCGAGTGAATCGCCTGCGCGGATACCCAGCTCGCGGAAAGAATCTGCAAAGCCCATGATGTGCGAGTTCTTCTCGCTGCGAAGCGTTAGCATTGCCATAGCCGTGCTTGCCAAGTTCGGAGTCAGACCAGCCACTCCAGCAATGTTACCCCAAGTCATCGAGCCTGAAATATCCAAGCCCAGAACAAAGCGCTTATGTGCTGGTGCAATCGTGCCAAAGGAAGTATAAAACGCCTTCTCGAGCGCATCCACGATTTGCGGCACAACCTTCCAAGCACCATCGCCCTTGATGCTACGACCACCCTTGTAGACCAGCATTGCCTTCAGCGCATCAATTGGGTGGATTCGACCCTTACGCAGCGCATCGGCATCGGTGACTCGAGAAACCACTTGTTCGATGATTTCCCAAGCGCCAGGCACAAGCAATTCGTGCTTGCCCAAGTTACCAAGGTTACGCAGCGTCCAAGTCAAACCATTGTTCTCGAGGGCGGTGCGGTACACCTTCGCGCCGCGCACATGGGTTGGAATGGCTTCGATAGGCAACTTGTACTCACGCTGAATAGCAGCCGCTTCCTTATCAGAACTTGCCTCGAGTGCCAAGATATGACCACGCACAATGTTCAACGCAGCATCGTTTGACTCGAGAACGCCATCCACAAGGTACTTAAAGAGCGCGTTACGGGTTGCATCTGCCGTCTTTGGGTGCGCCAGACGCAGCGCATCGGCTTGAGTCCAACCATCTCGAGACTTGTACTTCACCGCCCAAAGCGCCAACTTCTCGAGTGGCATGGTTTCATAGAGCTTCGCCACACCACCACGGGTGAGGCGACCCCAACCACCGAACAATTGCACAAACTCGAGGAAGTGCAGCAAGTGCGTACCAGTTCGTGCCACTTCAGGCAAGGCATCCCAAGCCGCCTTACGGGTTGAGGCATCGAGGGCGAGCTTCGCCACGGCAGCCAGTGCCACGAGGCTCGGCTCGACCTTCGGAGCGCGATTGTAACGCGCCACATCGAGGATGATCTCGAGGGCAGTCGCACCTTCAAGCGTTGCGAAATCACGCACAAAATCTGTCTCGAGCTTGGTTTGACGCGCTTCGGTAGCGTAGAACGTACCTCCCTCAGTTCCTAGGATCAAAAATCGGAGGAAGCGATTGGCATCCGAAACGGCGAAGACAAAACCACCAGCGTTGTTACGCACTTGATCGGCTCGAGCCTTCATGATTTGCGGTGTGTTGTTTGGACGAAGTGCATTGATAAGGTGCTTCATTTCGACCCTCCTGTAGGGTAAATTCTTAACTCGAGACGCTGCTCGAGAAATAAGTAAGATGGGGGCGTGGATTGGAGTCGAACCAATAAAAACCACAGAACCCTATTGACAACGGCTCGAGCCTTCTCGAGCAAGGGAGGGGAAAGAGGGAGAAACCCACAAAGCATCCAAAGAACGCCGTGGGAATTCCACGCCCATAAAAAACAACTCGAATGCCAAAAACGAAAACATAAATAGAGCGGGGCAAGCAGGATTTGAACCTGCGAAGCCATTTCTGGCTTAGACACTTTAAGGTGATAACCCTCATGCAATCGGCTCGAGAATGCAACCCATGTATGCACTGGTTTGCGCTCGAACAAGGTGCTGCGTAAGGGAAAGGTCATTTGCATGACCGATCCGCGTTTAGCCGCTCCGCCATTGCCCCATAAGAAAAACTTGACTGCTGAAAAACTGGTGGAGCGAGTGGGATTTGCACCCACGTCCTGACGATTAGAAGTCGATAACCCTCACGCTGCGGCTCGAGACGAGCAAGGGATGCAGAGGATGTTTTATCTGCTCTACTACTGAGCTACCGCCCCACGGAAAAAAGATGGTTGGAACAGAAGGGGATTGAACCCTCGACCTCTCCCACTAAGGATCACCCTCGAGCATCGGTTCTTGAAGAACAAGAAATCGCCTGAGGATTTGTTAAGCGCTCTGCCACTGAGCTACTGTTCCATGAAAAATCAAAACTCGAGTAAAAAAGTGCTACCTGCATTGGCATTGGCGTTCTTGACTCGTTTAATCAGTTCGGATAAACGCATTGAAACAGCCATCGAAAACACTTGATGCTCTTCGCCCGAGGCTTCTCGAGCTATTGAAACAGGCACACCAGAAATAACAACTTTCACACCTGTTTTTGTGGTGTAGGTGTAATCAATTCTGGTTTCTGAGACAGACATACCTAAGCCGCATGATTTTTCGGCATGGTTGCAATTAATGCCCTCAGCACAGCATTAACTTGCTCAGGTGTAGCAAAAACTTCTGCCACATCAGGCTCGAGCAGCACAACTCGAGAACCACTTGGCAAACTGGCAAAACGATTGGGTTTGGCTTTGGTGTAATCAAAATCGTACTCTGGTTGTAACTCATCTAAGGTGTTCGACATACATCACTTCCTCTTTTTTTGTGGCAACTCGAGCGCTGATAATCCGAATAACTCCAAGTTCACGTTCAACAAAACTAACCAGCAACAACAACCCGTTTTTTGCATGACCAACAAGAATTTCTCGAGTTTCAAGATCTGAATGCTGAACGTCAGGGAAAATAACAGCCAGTGGGTTATCAAAAACAAGACTTGCTTCTTCAAAAGCAACACCATGCTTTTCGAGATTACGCTCAGCTTTGTTCGCATCCCACTCGAAACGAATCATGACCTCAATTCTAGCGCTTGATGAAATGAAAAGGAACAGGAGGGATTTGAACCCTCGACCTTAAAAGTGCATAACCCTCGAGCTTCGGCTCAAGGATGAGCAACATAGTGCTGAGGATGTTTTTTTACGCTCTCTCACTGAGCTACTGTTCCATTTGGAGGAATCGGAGGGATTTGAACCCTCGAGACAATAGTCTTCCTCTTTAGCAAAGAAGTGCAATAAGCCGCTCTGCCACGATTCCATAATGATGTAACATACTTATATGCCCTTTGAGTTGACCCAAAGTACCAGCATCTTGAGTGGACTCGAGCTAATTCATGCACTTCGCGCTGAACAACTCACCGATATTCCAGACGAACATCTGATTGCCCTTGGTGGAAACCACGCCAAGCGGCTTTTGAAACAGACCAACCCTCAAAACAATTACTGGGTACGAGCATGGGCAGCTCGAGCCTTGTATTACCATTGGCATGAGACTGCTTTTGAACCTCTGCTCGAGAAATTACAAGACTCCCATTGGCGCGTGAGAATGAACGCCGCTCGAGCCTTGAGTCAACACGCAGGCATTGGAGCTTTGGACGAACTCAGCACAGCCTTAAACGACCCGCACTGGCGAGTGCGAGAAGCCGCAGCCATAGGCTTAAAACGCCTTGCTGACCCTGAAGCACTACCTGCCCTCGAGAACGCATTCTGGGATTCGCATGAAAAAGTGCAAGCTGCCATTGAACGTTCGCTTGGTGTTCTCGAGAAAATAAAACGACAAAAATAGTTTTTGGCTCGAGAAGCCTCGAGCTTTGGCGAGTCTGACAGGATTTGAACCTGCAACAGTACGTTTTGGAGACGTATTCCCTTAGCCAGTCGGGATTCAGACTCAAAAAGGAAAGCAAGGGAATCGAACCCTTGAAGCATTGAAGCCCAGCCGTTTTCAAAACGGTGTCCTCGACCCACCGGACGCTTTCCGTGGAGACCTCGCTCGGAATTGAACCGAGACTCTTTGGTTTGCAGCCAAAGCCCATGCCGTCTGGCTCGAGATCTGATAAAATTCTGCAAGATGGCAAAAATTCCTATCAAACTGAAAAGTCGAGCTTTGACGCTTCATTCTGCCTTCCAGTCACCGGATTTTGAATCTCGTACAGTTTTATCATCAGATTTGTGGAACTATGTTTCCCTTTGGATAAAACGGAGTGAAGACTCTAATCGTCTTGCATCTTTTTACTGGAAGCAAGCAGAAGAATTTTTTAAAGCATCTGCAAATTTATCAGTCTATTCTAGTCCTTTGACATTGTATTATTCTATTCTTAATGCAACTAAAGCATTACTTATAATTAAAAATATCCAATTTACGGATCATCATGGCGTTTCTGGAGAATCAAAAAATACTCAAGCAAAACTAACTAATGAAATTATCTCACTTAAAGGTGCAGGTATCCTCATTTCTTTGAAAAATTATTACTGCAATGGTTCACAAACTTTATTAACCACTTCTCTTTTTAATATACTATACAATTTAAGTTGTGTTCACCGAGCATTTGTTTTGACCTTCCCCAAAGAAACTGATCTCTTCTTATCATGTAAAAATTTAATTTTAGTTCAGAAAAATGGAAATGCTGAATCTTACCTAGAAATTGAATTAAACTCAGATGAAAATGTTAGAGAAAAGCATTTTCCTGTTGTTATAGAACGAGATACTAGCTATACTGAAAAAACTATATTTCGCATGAAAAGTCATTTTAAAAAACCACAAAATGATGAATTGCTGTTAAAAAATTTAACCCAATATAATCTGAAAATCCGAAAATACTTCTTTCCAATCTATGGAGAAACTGTACACTGGTATATGAAGAAAAATGTTGCACTAAATAAAAAACTTGATGACCCAACACCAATTTTAATTTTTATGGCACTTCATAGATTAAGTGAACTATCAAGATATGCTCCAGAAAAGCTAGAGAGGCATTTTGATACTCAGCATGGTTGGTTACTCTCAGAATTTCTAAAAATAGCTCCAATGCAATTTATTCGTCAAATAGCGAGTGAAATCACAGGACAGGAGTTTATCTCCCCTTACTCGTTGAGTTTGTAACTAAGATTTAGGATTATTGATAGCTCTATGCAAGTATGGAGGAGGCGGGACTCGAACCCGCATATTCGGCACTGTCGGTTTTGGGAAACCCGCTTCCTGCGGCAAGTTACAAACCCACTCGAGATTCGTCACCTCGAGTCGCCAGCCAGTGCATCCGGAACCCCCGACGGCTTTTGACCTGTGCCGCAGCTATTACGCTTACCGAACTCATAGTTTTGCGGTGCGCTCCCGTTTGCGCTACTCCCCCAGTAATTTGAATGGTGTTCCTTCAGGGACTCGAACCCAGACTTTTTCAGTGTCTTAAGCACTGCGCCTCTACCAATTGGGCTAAAGAAACATGGTGCGTTTGGTGGGAGTCGAACCCACAAACTCTTTGGTTTGAGCAAAGCGAGTGTGCCATTCCTCTACAAACGCATGATTCTCGAGAATTCTCGAGAATGTTTTTGGTACGCCGAGCGGGACTCGAACCCGCAAGCTCCTCGTTCTAAGCGAGGTGAGTTTACCATTTCTCTATCAGCGCTTAAGACCCTCGAGACTCGAGGGTTATGGTGTCCATGACGGGAATTTCCCTTGCAGGAGCAGGTATACCTACTCCCGTTAGGGGAAAGAACCCGTAAATTCTTGTCGCTCAAACAAGTGACTTTACCAATTTGTCTACACGGATTAGACTGTACGCATGACTGTAAAAGAACAAGCTCGGAACTTAGTTGAAACCCTTCCTGATGACAGCACTTGGGAGGATTTGATGTACGAAATTTATGTGCAGGAATCTGTGCAACGTGGTCTCGAAGATGCTCGAGCAGGACGAGTGAAAACCACTGAGGAAATCAAAGCAAAATTTGGTTTGCATAAATGAATGTAGTCTGGACAGACGAAGCCAGTCAGCAACTCGAAGCAATTTTTGCGTTCTTATCGCGCAGCTCAGAATTGTACGCTCATCGGCTGGTCAACACCATTGTGGCTCGAGCCGACGAGCTTGGTGATTTTCCAGAAATGGGGCGCAATCCAGAGCGTTACGAAGACCCAAATATCCGCGAATTGGTTGTTTCGCCTTACATTGTGGTGTACTACATTGCTCGAGAACACATTGAGATTTTAACTGTCCTGCATGGAAGTTCTAGGCGTTAATTTGGTGCATGAACCCATAGGATTCATTGGTGCAGATTGGGAGAATCGAACTCCCGTCATTTGCATGGCAAGCAAGCGTCTTCAACCACTAGACGAAATCTGCGTTCAACCTCTGCTTGTATGGCGTAAATAATAGCGGTTCACGCCCTTTGCTCCCGCTCGAGCAAAGAAAAACAGAGGGTGTTGACCCCACGCTGTGCGGGGTTTCGCCCGCGTGTGCGGGTGTGGAGCAGAAGGACAGGATTCGCACCTGCATTGTCACCCGGAAAAGCGCATCTTGCTGTTAGAAGACTTCTGCATTTGGAGCAGTCAGTGGGAATCGCACCCACATTCTCTGGTTGGAAGCCAGACATCTTAAGCTATTGGACGATGACTGCATGGAGGTTTAGGTAAGAATCGAACTTACGAAATCTTGTTTACAAGACAAGCGCTCTAGCCATCTCGAGCATCTAAACCATGTGGTGGGTTTCCTCGGGCTTGAACCGAGACTTCGCAACTTAAAAGGTTGCTGCTCTACCAATTGAGCTAAAAACCCATGTGGGACTGGTTCAGCCCCAAGTGGCGCGTATTGCGCCTCTGGTGATCTCGAGGAGAATTGAACTCCTGTTTGTCGGGTGAAAACCGCGTGTCCTAGCCATTAGACGACGAGACCATGTGGAAGGAAAGTCGGGATTTGAACCCGAAACAACAGCTTCAAAGGCTGTCGAGTTGCCAGTTACTCCACTTTCCTACAAACTCGAGCAAGTTTTGCAGCACAGGCATCTCGAGCGGAACACAACTCGAGATCAAGGAATTGAACCTAATGTTAAACCGATAACTGTGCTACTTCGGCTCGAGAAGATATTTTGGATAAGTGATGCTCACGATGCGGGAAACTCCTATTTCGGGACTCGAACCCGCACAAGCAAATGCCTGTGACCTCCCCTCAATTTGGTGGAATAACCGTGAATGCTTCGACCCAAAATATAGATCTGGTCGAGAGACTTGGAATTGAACCAAGACCTACTGTGCTTCAGACAATCGTGCAGACCAACTACACCATCTCTCGGAAAAGTCTCGAGCAAATTTTTTGTCACGGTATTTGGTGAAGGGAATCGAACCCCTCGAGTTTCACCAGAAACACCAGCGTAACCGTGTCAACTCGGCTCGAGATTTGGGTGCGGTGACGGGAGTCGAACCCATCAATCGAGCTTATGAGGCTCGAGGCATCACCGGACGCACACCGCATTGGTCGAAGATGATGGAATCGAACCATCGTTATCTGCATATCAGACAGGTGTCCTACCATTGGACGAATCTTCGTTTCTCCTCGAGCGTGTTGGAGGTCATACTCGAGGGGTGCATCCAAAAAAGGATGCTCTGGTCGGCGCGGTAGGGATCGAACCTACGGCTTCCTCTTTGTAAGAGAGGCACTCGTACCACTGAGTTACGCACCGTGAAACTCGAGAATATGGTGGTTCTCGAGAAATGGTGGAAAAGGTCGGACTCGAACCGACAACCAACGCTGTGCAAGAGCGACGCTCATCCAATTGAGCTACTTCCCCGTGTTGGGATTTTCAGGCTCGAGTACAGTCATATAGACCGCACTCGAGCGTTGGTCGAGCGTGCAAGAATCGAACTTGCCTATGTCCTGTTTCCAAAACAGGAGACCCTCCTTGAGTCCGACGCTCGATTTTTTTAGGCAATGGATGTATACCAATAGCCTAGTTGCTTTGCTGTTTTTCGTCTATGACAGTTAGCGCACCTTACTTCACATTTTTCTATTTCTTTTTCTATTTCTGCCCAAGAAATCCCACGAGATGCCATTTCTGCCACCCCTAATTTTTTCTCCCCTCTTACATGATCAAATTCAAGAACAACAAAGTCTCGTTCCTGGCAATCAACACATGGGTGCGCTTGCAAGTATTGTTTCAGTTTTCGGTAAGTTGCTTCTCTACGATTTTTTTTACGTTGGTAGTATGTGTCTTTGTGTTTTGCATAGTGAACCTTCGCACGATTTGATTGACATACTTTACAGATTGTTTGATAAAACATTTTTGCGTCTGAGATACGTTTTATCCCGAATTCTGACAGTGGCTTCAGTTGACCACAACCATAATTCCCACCACAAATTTTCATAACGGAAATTATAGCTTACTTGGTGATTCGGGCAAGAATTGAACTTGCGACCTTTGGCTTCGCACACCAATGCTCATTTCCACTGAGCTACCGAATCATTTTGTTTGTATCTCGAGCAAGTGTTGGTTCTGGTTGTGCAGTTTGCACAGCGTCAAATGGAGTTTGATAATCCAGTACCTTCGGCTCGAGATTTTGGGGAATCGGGCAGGACTCGAACCCGCAACATCCACGTTCGACGCGTGGCGCTCTATCCTTTGAACTACCGATTCAAAATTGAAAGCTCGAGCAAGTGAGCGCAGCATGGGATATTTTCAAGATAACCATGCAGCATCGGCTCGAGGTGTAGCACTGCGAACAAGTCAACTCTGCAAGGGGCGCAATCATTGGAAGTGATAACCCTCGAGATTCGGCTCGCAGCGTTTTTTGGCGGCTCTGACGGGAATCGAACCCGTGTTTCCTGATAGACAGTCAAGTATCGTAAACCACTGGATCACAGAGCCTTT
>JAAFJQ010000180.1 GCA_013298185.1 Deinococcales bacterium | reverse complement strand
AGGGCTGCGTATTTGGCTGGTCAGCGTGAGGCGGCGTTGTCAGCATTCAATCGTTTTTTATTGTTGCTTCAAGAACTAGGCAGCCGTCCAAGCCCTGATACCCTCGAGTTGCAACGTTTGTTGGTGGCACAACCACTTGAACTGATTTCTGACCCAAAGCGCATTCCGCTTGTGATGCTGCGCCCACCGCAATTGATTGGGCGCGACAATCAAGTAAAACTCTTGCGGCAAAGCCAAGCCTCCATGGTTGCCATTCTGGGTGAAGCTGGCATTGGCAAAAGCCGTTTTATTCAAGAAACCCTGCCCGAAGCACGATTGCTGCGCTGCCCAGAAGGACTCGAGGGGATCAGTTACGCGCCGCTCTTGGCATACATCAGACAGCACCTCGAGCCAGAGAACCTGAGTGTTTTGGGGGTCTACCGCGAGGATTTGGCGCGGTTTCTGCCCGAGCTTGGGCTTAGCCCAGTCAACCCTGACCCCATCAGTGCCAAGAACCGTTTGCTCGAGGGGTTAGCACGGTTTTTTGAGCAGCAACCTAGCCCATTGTTGTTCGATGATTTGCAGTGGGCAGATCATGCGACACTCGAGTTCATTGGTTTTTTTCTGGCTCGAGGCACGCACAACGTTTTTGCAACAATTCGTCAATCAGAAATTTCAAGCCTCCTCGAGACGCACTTGCGGGCTTGGCGAGCCGAGCGAATTGTACTTACGCCACTGACCTTAGAAGAAGTTGCAACCTTGGTTTTGAGTGTGGTTGGACAAACCCCAAACCAGCTGATGTTAAGCCGATTTTTATTTGAACGATCTGGCGGTCATGTTTTTTTCTTGCTTGAAATCCTCAGAGCCTTATTTGAACAAGGTGCGTTGCAACACGACATCACCGCTCTTCAAATCAATCAAAATGTCCCAACTCGAGTGGCAGAAATGATTGTATCGCGGGTGGTACGACTGCCTGAAACCACGCAGCATATCTTAGGAGCTGCCAGTGTACTGGCAGAAAACCTGCAACTCGAGCTGTTATCCGCCATGACCAGTTTGCCGCATTCCGAAGTGCTGTTGGCGCTCGAAGACCTCGAAGAAGCCAATATGGTGCAAGCAGGGCGGTTTGTGCATGACTTGCTGCGGCAGAGTGTGTATGGCAATTTATCAACAACCCGTCGTGAGTACTGGCACAGCCAAGCTTCTCAGCTGGACTTACCGCGTTTGCAACGAATCGAGCATTGCCTAGCCGCCAAGCAACACCAAACCGCTTTTGGCTTGCTGCTCGAAGAAGGTGCGGATAACAAAAAAATTGGCTTACTGCACCAAGCCCATGCGGCTTATCAAAAAGCTTTTGAACTCGAGCCAGAACGCATGGATGTGCTTGCCAGTTTAGCGCTTTTGGAAAATCAATTGGGTTTACCCAGCCAAAACCATGCCGAATTGGTTCTTCAAAAAACCCAAGAAGCCCGTCCTCGAGCTATTGCCCTGAATGTACTTGCCAGTTTAGCCTATAGTCAAGGCGACTTAACCAGTGCTGCCATAAATATCGAAGAAGCCTTGCGGCTTGCTGGGAGTTTTGCACGCGATAATGCCGATCTTGAAGAAACAGCTTTTGATATTTTTGAAGCCCAAATGCGTTACGAAGAGTGCATCACCATGCTCGAGCAAGCCAGAATTCGCTTGAGTACCTACCCCGAAAGCGGTGCTTTAGCCGTGATTATCTCGAGTCTCGCGGCTGTTTACGATGACACCGAGCGTGCCGAACAAGCCCTGCCATTGCATTTTGAAGCCTTAGCAATTGCCAAGCGCAGCCAAGCTCGGTACGCACAAATCAATGCCAGTATTCAAATCATGTGGGCGTTACGCAACGCCAACCGCAGTGCCGAAGCCATAGAAATTGCAAAAGAAGCGCTGGCATACGGAGAATTTGGCAACAGCGAATACTTACGAAATGGCTTAGCCGCATCGCTGATGTTTTTAGGGCGTTACCAAGAAGCCCTCGTGCCATACGAACACAATGCCAAATACGGTCAAGTCACTACACAAACACTGGCATGGGGGCGTTTAGCCAATTTGTATCATCTGCTTGGGCGCACTGCCGATTGCCAACATGCGACGGCTATGGCACTCGAGTACGCTCTGCAAACCCAAGTGCCATTTGCCAAACTCAGAGCCTGCATTGCTGTACTGAATTACGGTTCAGAACAACAACTCGAGCAAATCCTGCCTTTGGTGCGCGGACAGCGCAGCCCAGACACAGCCGCCCAAGCTGAACTCGAGGAAGCACTGCGGTATCGAGGCATCAAGTTCTATGAAGAAACCCCCTCGAGTTAATGCCTCGAGGGGGTGAATTTTGGAGCGGGTAACCAGATTCGAACTGGTAACAGAAGCTTGGAAGGCTGCTGTGTTACCATTACACCATACCCGCGCAAAGAGTATCCTAACAAACCCAAATAACTCTGTCAACATCAATATCAGATGTTAATTCAACTCAATTTTGGGACTGTCCGTAATACGCCTTCGCCCCATGCTTGCGAAGGTAATGCTTTTCAAGTAGACCTTGTGATATTCCGTGTGCATTTGGATTCAAAGCTCGAGTGTGCAGTCCTATCTCTGCCACGTTCTCGAGAACCACGGCGTTATGCACAGCATTGCTAACGGTTTCACCCCAACAAAACGAAGCATGACCGTGAACCAACACCGCCGGAATCTCGAGTGGTTTGATACCTCGCTTGAAAAACGTCTCAACAATAATCTTGCCTGTCTCGAGTTCGTAGTCTTGCTCGATTTGGGCTTGGCTCATGGGCTTGGTGCAGGGAATTGTGCCGAAAAAATAATCGGCATGGGTCGTGCCAAAACAAGGTAAGTCCATACCAGCTTGCGCCCAGACTGTGGCGTATTTGGAATGCGTATGGACAATTCCACCAATCTCTGGAAAAGCACGGTATAACTCGAGGTGGGTTGGCGTGTCAGAACTTGGTTTGTATCTCGAGTCAAAAGGCTGACCAGTCTCGAGGTTGACTTGCACCATGTCCTCGGGCTGCATCGAATCATACGGCACACCGCTTGGTTTAATGATGACCGTGTTGCTGGTTCGGTCAATCGCACTGGCATTACCCCAAGTGAACAGCACCAAGCCATGCTGCACCAAAGCAAGGTTGGCTTGGTGGACTTGGGTTTTGAGTTCAATCATCCCCGCCTCGAGTCTTCACGAATCTCGAGTAATTCCTGCATCACAGTCGAGACTGGTGGGTTTTTGTCTGTGCCAAACGCATCATGCAGGGTTTTGTACAACACAAACAAGCGCTCATAGACTTTGCTCGAGTCTGGATTGGGATGATACGCCGTTTCCTTTACACCCGTCATCACAGCTTGCGCCGCCTCAAAACTGGGATACGCTCCACAAACCACGGCGGCGGCAACAGCCGACCCCAAAGCACAGGTCTGAGCGCTTCTCGAGACAAAGATGGGTTTGCCAAGCACATCAGCGTAAATTTGCATAAACAACGAATTCTTCTCGGCAATCCCACCACACGCCACGATTCTCTCGATAGGCACACCATATTCTTCGATGCGCTCTATAATCACTCGAGCGCCAAACGCTGTGGCTTCAATCAAGGCGCGGTAGATTTCCTCGGGGCGGGTGTACAAGTTCTGCCCGAGGATTAAACCTGATAAGTTCTGATTGACCAGAATTGTGCGGTTGCCATTGTTCCAATCCAGTGCCAGTAAACCACTCTCGCCAGCTTTGAGCAGACTGGCAGCTCGAGTCAGTTCCGTGTGGTCGCCAGCTTTGACCCAATCCGTCCACCACGCCAGCAAATCGCCCACAGCACTCTGACCAGCCTCGAGGCTGTAATGATTGGGAATCACCGCTTCTGGGGTGATGCCACACAAACCCGGAATGTCTGGCAGCGACTTCTCGAGCGGCGCAACCATGATGTCACAAGTGCTAGTGCCAATCGCTTTGACCAGTGTACCCGTGGTGATGCCCGCGCCAACCGCGCCAAGGTGCGCGTCGAATGCACCCACAGCAATCGGAATACCTGCTTGCAAACCAAGTTTTTCTGCCCACTCTGGCGTTAAATGCCCTGCGGCTGTGCCAGCATGAGCGACTTTTTCGGTTCGTAATTTCGCTGCAAAGCGTTTCAGTTCTGGATGTAGTTGCTCGAGAAATTCATCATCTGGGAAACCCCAACTTGGATGGTACAAACCCTTGTGTCCCGCCGCGCAAATACCTCGAGTCAGCGAAGTGGTTTTACCCGATAACTGTGCAGGAATCCAATCTTGAATCTCCACCCAATCAGCCGCTTTTGCCATGACCATTGGCGCGACTCGCAGGGCATGAAGCAATTTAGCCCAATACCATTCTGAACTGTACACACCACCGTACTTGGCAATGTAATGTGGACGAATCTTGTGCGCCAAAGCGGTAATTTCAGCAGCTTCGGCGGTAGAAGTATGGTCTTTCCACAACCAAACAAACGCTGCCAAATCCGATTCAGATTCACACAAAGCCCGTCCCTGTGCATCCACAGGCATGGGACTCGAGCCTGTGGTGTCAACACCAATACCCAAAACCATTTCACTCGAGAATGTTGCATCATTGTGCTTGGCTTCTTCGAGTGCAGCAAGGATGGTTTTTTCTGCGCCCACCAAGTAATCCTGCGGGTGTTGCCGTGCCAAATGCGGGTCGCTCGAGTCAAGCAGCACACCAGCTTCACCATGCGGATAATCAAAAATACCCGTGCCGATTTCAGCGCCGTCTGAAAGGCGCACAATCAAGGCTCGTACTGAGGACGTACCAAAATCCAAACCAATTGTGTACTGCTCGCTCATGCCCTTAACCCCTGTGAAATTGCGTAGATGAGGTCATTGTAACGCAGTTCAGCTTTGAATTCACGCAAGGAAGTTGTCTTCTCGTCAATCAGCAGCATTTCAATACCAGCCATCGCCGCGAAATCCTCGAGCATCTCGGCGGTGACACAATCCGAGTAACCCGTGTGATGCGCTCCACCCGCATAAATCCACGCAGCGCAAGCCGTCTTAAAATCTGGCAAGCACTGCCAAACGGCTCGAGCCACAGGCAGTTTTGGTAAGGCTGGCGGGGTGATGGACTTGACTTGATTGACCACCAAGCGGAAACGATTGCCCATGTCCACCAGCGAAGCATTCAGTGCATGACCCGCCCTTGCATGAAACACCATTCGCACAGGGTCGGCTTTACCACCAATGCCAAGCGGATGAATCTCGAGGCGTGGTTTATCCGCCGCGATGCTCGGGCTGATCTCGAGCATATGCGCCCCAAGCACCAAATGATTGTTCGGCTCGAGGTGATAGGTGTAATCTTCCATAAAACTCGTGCCACCCGTCAAACCTTGTCCCATGACTTGCATGGCGCGGAGCAGCACCGAGGTTTTCCAATCGCCTTCGCCAGCAAAACCGTAGCCTTGTGCCATGAGGCGCTGCACTGCCATGCCGGGCAGTTGCTCGAGTCCGTGCAAATCCTCAAAAGTGGTGGTGAAGCCCTTGAAATGACCAGCCTCGAGAAAGTTCTTGATGCCAAGCTCGAGCCGTGCGCTGTAACGCAGCGAATCGTGCCTCGAGCCTGTTTTTTGCAGTTCAGGCGCAATTTCATACAACTGTTCGTACTCCTCGAGTAAATCGTTGATGCTCGAGTCAGTCACAGCATTGACCACCGCTACCAAATCACCCACGCCAAACCCATTGACAGCAAAACCAAAACGCATCTCCGCCGAGACTTTATCGCCTTCAGTCACAGCCACATTTCGCATGTTATCACCGAAACGCGCAAAACGAGCGCCTTGCAAGTCATGCCAAGCCCATGCTGCTCGCGCCCAAGCATTCAGTCGCTCGAGAACTTCTGGGTCAGTCCAATGCCCGACAATCACCTTGCGCTCGAGACGCATTCGGGTGTGCATAAAACCCGCCTCGCGGTCACCATGGGCGGCTTGGTTGAGGTTCATAAAATCCATGTCAATGCTTTCCCACGGCAAATCACGATTGAACTGCGTATGCAAATGGCAAAGCGGTTTTTTCAGGTTACTCAAGCCCCGAATCCACATTTTACTCGGGCTGAACGTGTGCATCCACAGAATCACACCAGCACAATCTGCACTCGAGTTCGCCTCGAGGAGCGCCGCCGTGATTTCTTCAGGGGTGGTCAGCAACCCCTTGAACACAATCTGAACTGGACTCGAGTCATTCAGACCCTTTGCTACCACCCCCGCATTCTGCCGCACTTGCTCGAGGGCTTCCAAACCATACAAATGCTGTGAGCCGCAAAAAAACCAGAGTTCGGGTGTGCCAAGCGCAATCATGATGCCTCCAAAGGATGAGATTGAATTTCATTGAGCCAGAAGATGTTACAAAAAAGCTGATGTGGATTCATGCGTTTTTTCGCTGTTCAAATTGCATAAAACGCCATGGTTGGGAATTGCGCTGCTCAAGGGAATTTAGAGTCCAGAAAATCAAAAACCTGTGGCTCGAGAAGAAGTTGTAATGCAGCAACAGCCAGCCCTCTCCCAGCTCGCTTAGGCTCGCTACCCTCTCGCCGCGCAAACGCGGGAGAGGGTTGTTCGGCTTGTCTTTTTGTACCCTTGCATAGTCTCGAGAAGCCAAGTCCATTGCACCAGCACCCCTCTTTGAGGGGTCGAGCGAAGCGAGGGGGAGTGCCTGAGAGCTTGCGTTTTTTCGATAAAACCATTCAAGACCAAACCCCCTCGGGTTACTGCGTTGCTCGAGAACTTATTGCTCTTTTGACTTCAGAATTTCAACTGCAAATGGTTGTAGTGTCAGTTCTCGAGTGTAGACTTGTTTGCTTAGTAAACTTGTGCGCGGTTCTGAAAGTAATACGGTTTGCACAGTTTCACTGTGATTGAGGTAAAATGTGATTTTCTGCTCGCCTAGGTAGCGTTCGGTGATCTCGAGCGGTGATGTTTTAGCACCTATGCCTACCTGCTCGAGCAGCCACTCGAGCAGGGTTTCGGGTAAGGTCTGGTCGCCGAGTGTGCCGACGTAGATGACTTGTCCTTGTCCGTAGCTGTTGATGGTAATAGCAGCACGGTTGGCGTAGTGATTTTGCGTATAATGCCCGATCACTTTGGCGGTGGTTGGCTCGAGGATGTCGCACCAACTGTTGATGCTGATTTCTGGGGTTTGAAATTCGGTGATTTGAACAGTGTTTGTGGTGATGTGCATTGAGTCGTATTCTTCAACCCAAGCGCCAACCACGTCACGCAACAATCCGGGCAGTGCAGAATTGACTATCGCGTTGCTCGAGTCTTTGACTCCGCTCCGAGCGGTGAGTACCAGTGTGCCGCCGTTTCTTGCGTACTGCTCGAGGCTCGAGGCGATTTCTGGGGTGACGAGGTGCAGGAGTGGGGCAATCACCAATTTGTATCTCTCGAGGTTGGCGTGTGTGCCGATTACGTCGGTGGCGATATTGCGTTGGTGCAGGGCGGTGTACCAATGGCTGAATTGCGCGGTGTAGTGCAGGTGTGGGTTGTTTTGTTGGATTTGCAGTGCGAATCTCGAGTCGTAATCTTGGATCATGGCGACTTCTGGGCGCAGATTCGAGCCTAGGATGAGTTTGCCGATGTTTGCCATTTCCATGCCAAATTGCTTGGCTTCTTGGTAGCGTCTGCCTGCCCTGCCGTCGTGTTCGAGTAAGCCATGCCAGTATTGTTCTGTACCGAACCGCGCAGTGCGGAATCGAAAGAAAATAATACCGTCCGCACCGTGAGCAATGGCTTGGTATGCCCATAGGCGCAACTCGCCCGGACGTGGGTGTGGCACGATCATTTCCCATCCACCTGCGCCTGATTGTTGTTCCATGACCCAATAGTTTTGTTGTTTGATGCCGCGCATGGTGTCGTGTCCGAGTGCGGCTCGAGCGGGGTCATCGCCTTGGTTTACGTTCCACCACATCCGTGGGTAGTTGTCCCATGTCACCAAGTCAAGGTCTTTGGCGAGGTCATAGTAATTGAGTTGGTCGTAACCAAAGCCCATCAGGTTATGGGTGACAAATTGGTGCGGCGCGAGGTGGCGAATGATTTTGATTTGCTCGAGTTGAAATTCGGCGTACCCATCGGAGCTGAACCGTGCAAAATCGAGCGCTAAACCGGGGTTGTGCGATGCGCCTGTCTCGAGTGGCACGGGTATTTCTGACCAAGATTTGTACGTGTGTGACCAGAAAATCGTTCCCCATGCGGCTTCGAGTGCTTCTAAGGTTTTGTAGCGCCGCTCGAGCCATTGCTGAAAGGCTTTTTGCGCTGCTTTGGAGTACGAGCGGTCTCCGAATTCATTGTCGGTTTGCCAACCAATCACGGCTGGGTGGTCTGCGTAGTGCGCCACCAGTGCCTCGGTGATGCGTCTCGAGTGTTCGCGGTAGCCAAGGTGATGCGGGCAGTAGCCTCGGCGGTGTCCGTAGGTCACAGGACGACCATCGGGCAGCACGCGAAACATGCTTGGGTCACTGTGCATCACCCAAGCGGGTGGCGAGGCCGTGGGGGTGC
>JAAFJQ010000018.1 GCA_013298185.1 Deinococcales bacterium | reverse complement strand
GTGGTGGTGCGCCCAGATTTTCAGCGCCAAGGCATTGGGCAAAAGCTCTGGGATAGGCTGCTCGAGGTGGTGATGCCTCAGCAGCCGATTGGTCTAGCCGCCAGCACCCGTGAGGATAAATTTGGTTTGGATTTCCTGAAAAAACGTGGGCTGCTCGAGAAAATGCGAACTTGGGAGAACCGCATTGATGTGCGCTTGTTTGATCCAAGCCCGTATGCGTATTTGAAGACCCAACTCGAGCAACAAGGCATTGAAGTTTTTAGTGTAACACAGCTTCAAACCATGCACGCTGATTTTGCCATGCGCTACTATCAGCTCAACTTGGTCACAGGGCGTGATGTACCACGGGCATATCCAGCCACTGATCGCAGTTTTGAAGAATGGGAGGGGTTTAACTTAAAAAGCCCGAAAGCCTTGTTTGATGGCACTTTTATTGCCATTCAAAACGGTCAGTACATTGGTATGTCTCAGCTGTTTAAGTCCGATGGCGATTACTTAACCATTGGTTTAACAGGGGTGCGCCGCGAGGCTCGAGGGCAGCATGTGGCTTTGGCACTCAAAGTCGCCTGTCTCGAGTGGGCAAAGCACAACCAGTACCCAGAAATTCGCACTTGGAACGACAGCAATAATGCGCCTATTTTGGCTCTGAACCAAAAACTTGGTTTTGTACAATGCCCTGCTTGGATTGATTGTATTTACGAACTCGAGTAACATGGTGTTATGGCACAACCACACAAAATCGAACTGAAAACCATTTCCGCCAGTGGGCAGATCTCGCTTGGCAAAGCCTTTGCGGGGCAGCACGTTCAACTCGAGCAACTGCCCGATGGGCGTTGGATGATTACCCCAGTTGAAGTCATCCCAGCTCACCTCAAATGGGCGCATACCGAAGCAGTGACAACTCAAATTAAAAAATTCTTAGCCTGGAAAACCACCACGCCGATGGAAGAAACCGATGTGGATAAACTCGAGGATGAGTTGATTCGCTGATGCCACGCTTGAACCTCAATTACGATGCTTTCCAACAACAACTGTTTGCCCTCGAGCGAGATGAACTTCTGGCTGTGATCAAAACATTTAAAAAATTGCGCCAACTTTTATGGCAAGAAGTTTATAAAGATAAGGGACTCAATTGGGAATTGGCACGCGAAGAAAAAGGTGAGCGTTTCTACTCGATTCGAGTCATCAAAAAATTTCGAGCTTTGGTTCAGCGCGAAGGTGATTTTGTTGTCTTTATGAGCTTACATCCCGACCACGACAGCGCTTATCAGAATTGAAAGGAGTTTATGAATAACACCATTAAAAACATGCTCAAAGGCGGAGTATCTTTTCAAAAGCCCGAAGTCATTCTGGCTGACCTCGAGCCAAGTCTGGCTGTGAACATTCCAGCAGGTGCAGCTCACAGCATCGCAGGACATGTGGCGCATATGGCATGGTGGCAGCGCCAAGCCCTAGCCAATATCCGCGCAGGACAACGCCAACCGCAAACAGGTGATGAATTCCCCAAGACCATCCCGCTCGAAGAATGGCAAACCACGCTCGAGGATTTTTTTGCAGGACTTGAGGCATTAAAAGAACTTTGCGATGACCAAAAACTGCTTGGTCAGGCTTACCTTGGTGGTCAAGAAACGATTGCTGATTTGCTGCTGGATTTTGCCATGCACAATGCCTATCACCTTGGGCAAATTGTCTTGCTGCGCCGCTTGCAAGGCGTTTGGAATCAGGCAGAAGCCATATGAAGATCAAACAATTTTATTCATATGTGCAGCGTGCTAGACACGACCTATGGGCAGCCTTTGAACTTTTGCCTGATGAGGTTCTATCTAAAACCATGATTCCCGCCGAACGCTTTCGGTGCATCAAAGACCTGCTGATGCACATTGCGGCGGTCGAAGATTCATGGATTCACGAAGATATTCTGCGTGACACACCTGTTTGGCAATCTGCCTTGCCGCAAGCCCTGCAACAAGATGGTGCGTTTTTTGCAGACACCCCACTCGAGACAATTGTGTCGTATCACAAAGCCGTTGAGCAGAGTACAAAAGCATTTCTCGAGACACTGCCAAATATAGATTTACAGCAAATTGTTGAAGAAGACCGAACCATCGAAGGAATCCTATGGCATGTGATGCAGCATGAAATTCGGCACACAGCCCAGATTGCCTTGCTGATTCGCCAACAAGGTTTTAAGCCACCTGCACTGGATTTATTGTGGTTTTTGCCGCTCCAGGGTTAAACATGGTCATGGCTTGCAAAGCATCAAGAACGCCCTTTGACCGCAAACACAAGCCCACTCGAGAGGATCAGCGCCCCAACCAGTAACCACAACGCAAGCTGATAATTGCCAGTTTGGTTGTGCAGCAAACCCGCTGCAAAAGGCATCAGCGCACTCGAGAGTGCCACCAAGAAACTGACCGCGCCATTGACCCGCCCGTAAATGCTTGGCGCGAACAACTCACCGAGCAGTGCGGCTCGAGTCAGGGTAATTGCACCGTTGGTTGCTCCGTAAAAAAGCACAAATGCCCAGACTGCCCACTCGGTTTGGATGGTCAAGAAAAAAATGCCTAAGCCATGAATCAAAAACGCCAGACTGGACAACCAAACCAAGCCCGCTCGAGAAGTCAAATTCGTAAAGAAGATTCGCCCAACCAGTTGCAGCACCCCAATGCTTCCCGAAACCAATGCTGCAAAGCCACTCGAGAAACCCCGTTCACGCAAAAGCGGCACAAGATGCGGCGCAAGCACCGAAACTGCTGTCCGTGCCAAAGCAAATGCCAGTGCCACAAGCCAAAAAACCTGTGAAACCCAGAACTTGCTGCTCGAGGTTAGGGTCGTTGGGCTGGTGTTGACATCCTCGGGCAAACCATCTACCGTCAGACCAAGGTCATGTGGACGACGACGCACCACCCACCACAAAAGCGGCGCGGTCAGCAGCATCAGCACCGCCAGCACCCGCACGGCACTGCGCCAGCCGAGTGTCTCGAGCAACCACGTATCAAGCGGCACAAAAATCGTGCTGGCAAGTCCAGCCACCAAGGTAATCGTCAGCATGGCTTTGGCGCGATGCTGCTTAAACCAAACCGCAATCGCCGTAAAAGCAGGGTCATAAAACGTTGCACTCGCGCACAAACCCAAACCAAACCAAGTCAGGTACAACAACCACAAACTCGAAGTAAAAGACCAAAGCAAAAGCAACCCACTGCCCAGCAGCGCCCCAAAACTCATGATTTCTCGAGCGCCACGCTGATCTAAAATTCGCCCAAGCAGCGGCGCAGCTAAACCCGCCACCAACATCGCAAGGCTAAACGCTCCTGAAGTCTCCGCTCGATTCCAACCGAGTTCCAACTCCATCGGTTGAACAAACACCGCGAAGCTGTAATACAAAACCCCATAAGCCACGGTGGTACTGACCGAGAGCGCCCAAACAATGCGCCAACCGTAGAAACTAGGCATGGAGGGAGAGGAAAGATAACCTGATGACGCGAAGCGGCTGGACAACTCGAAATGAAGAACATTTTGAGGAAAGGTTAAAGAGGAAAGAAAAATCAAAAACGAAGTAACTTCTCGAGCGCTTTAGTTCAGAATTTACAGGTGGGAAATCTCCCTTCCCACACAAAAAAGCCTCCCCTGTCGTTAGACAGCGGGAGATGGCGAGCGAAGCGCGTCGGAGGAGTCTGCACCAAGTGAAACACAAGCCAGACCCCCACACCTCGAGACTCGAGCCAGACAAGCCAAGCATCAAAATCCAATCCTCAAAGCCTGAACCACAATCATTCCAGCCCCTGCCAGTAACACCACTGCGCTCGAGAACCCAAGCAGTTGGCGAATGGCTTGCGGCGGATGGCGGTAACAGAATCCCAAGACCAAACCACTCGCCACGCCGCCAATGTGCGCCCAGTGGTCTACGTTGGGAATCAGCATCGGTAGCAACAATGCCACGGCAACCATTGTGCCGTTTTTTGACAGTTGCCGTTGCAAACCTGCTAAGTCGCGTGTGCCTACTGACACCAAAAAGCCAAGTAATCCAAAAATTGCACCGCTCGCGCCGATGCTGACCACAAACGGATTGCCAAAAAACGCGCCCATGGCTGAACCCGATAAACCCGTTATTACAAATGCAAACAGCAATTCTTGCCAGCCAATACCGCGCTCGAGTTGACCGCCTAAGTTCCACAGGGAAAAACCATTCATCGCTAAATGCACAATGCTACCATGCAGCAAGGTGGCGGTCAGCAAGCGCCAGTATTCGCTTTGGTCAAGGGTTAAAACCTTGGCATTTGCCCCAAGGTCTGCCAGCACAAGTACACTCGAGCCATCAAAGAAACGTTGCCACAACGAAACCCCATTGGCATCAAAAACCGAACTCGAGAGCAAGTACAAAATGGTTAAAACCACCAGCAAGACCAAAGTGATGGGTGGGGTTGACTGATTTTGATTCCAATTAGGACGACGAATCATGGGCTTAGTCTAAGCCATTTGGTGCAGTCAAACCTACGTCTTTTGCCAGATGCTCGGCTGACACAAAAAGCGCAAAATATATCCAGCGAAAGGAGGCGAGTTTGAACACCCACAACCCGCCGCGCTCGAGGTAGCAAAAACCAAATCTGCTGCCAAAAGCTCGAGAAACCCAGATTCTTTAGGAGTACATCATGAACCTCGAATTACAAATGCAGATTGGTCAAGAACGCATCGAAGCCCTTCGTCAAGAAGCTAATTTACTCAGTCAACTGAAAAACCTGCTTGCGCCACGCCCAATGAAAAAAGTCAAGTCCCTAAAACTTTTTGAACAACGCCGCATCTCGGCTTAAGTTTCTTCTTGTTCTTCCCCTCCTCCAGCCCCGCACCTTCATCCCGTGCGGGGTAAAATTTTTTGGTCTCGAGTTGTAAACTGTACTTATGCGCCTCCCGATTGGCATTCAAGATTTCACCAAGTTACGAGAATATGGTTATGTTTACATTGACAAAACCATGCTGATGCAGCCGTTCATTGAGGGTGGGGCGTATTTTTTATCGCGCCCAAGGCGCTTTGGTAAGTCGCTGCTGCTTTCAACATTAAAAGCTGCTTTTGTAGGGCGCAAGGATTTATTCAAGGGGCTTTGGCTCGAGAATAACTTTGATTTTGCGGAACGCCCAATCATTCGTCTTGATTTTAGCAACATCAATTTCACCACCAAAACATTGGACGAAGGTATTGTGGATTGGTTGCGGATTCAAGCGCAAGACTACGGGTATGAACTGATGGGTGTCAACGCTCGAGATGCTTTTCGGGAATTAATTCTCGAGCTAAGCAAAAACGGCAAAGTGGTGGTTTTAATAGATGAATACGATAAACCCCTGACTGACTTGCTGCTCGAGCCTGAAAAACGAAAAATTCATCAAGCTACCTTAAAAAGTGTGTACGGTACGCTTAAACCAATGGATACCTATTTGCATTTGGTGTTTCTGACAGGGGTCTCGAAATTCGGGAAACTGAGTTTATTCTCGGACTTGAATAATCTCGAGGACATCAGCTTAGACACACAATTTAACACACTTTGTGGGTACACTCGAGAAGAGATCGAAACCAATCTAGGCTCGTTGATCCCTCCTATTCTCGAGAACTTAAACGCCACTGAAGAAGATTTCTGGAATGCCACCAAACGTTGGTACAATGGATACTCTTGGAATGCGATAGAGCGAGTCTACTGCCCGTTTTCGTTTTTGTTGTTTCTTAAAAACAAGGAATTTAAGTCCTACTGGTACGCCACTGGCACACCCACATTCTTGCTCGAGTTAATCCGTGACCAACAAATCAATCCGCTCGAGTTTGAAGACATTGGCATGAGTGACAGGGCAATTTCAGTGGCTGACATAGACCAATTGGATGCCGTGTCTTTGATGTTCCAAACAGGGTACTTAACCATTTCTGAAATCAAAAGAAGTTTGAATGGCACAAGTTATCAACTGACTTACCCGAACGAAGAAGTTCGCAGTGCTTTCTCGAGTGGTTTGCTGCTCGAGTATGGCAAAATGCTGCCACATCAAATAGACCAATTGGGCTTTACACTGCGTCGCACCGTGCAGAACTTGGACTGGACAGGTTTCTTCGCGGAGATTAACCAAATGTTCGCTCGAGTTCCGTATGAAATTTTTCCTCGAGCGCAAAGAGATTTCAGCGTGGGATACTCGAGAAATCTAGTCCTCACGCCTAAAGTTCAACACAAGCAACATAGCTAGACGCGAATAACCAGGAGCCAGAAGCTGTTTTTACTTTTTCTCGAGTTCGGTCAGTACCGCGTGTTTCACACCTTCACCAAAAAACGCAATACCAGCATTAAACACACAAAGCGCCAATGTGCCGTACCAAAACCAAGGCTCACCAACATTTTTGGCTCGAGCCGCATCAAGCATCAGGCTTGCGCCAAAGCCAATCAGGGTTAAACCAAGTGGCGAAAAGACCAACCATTTTGTGCGTGAATTCATGCTGTTTAGTGTACTAAACTATCTGCCATGAATCTGCCGAATTTTTCGCTGAATGGCAAAACCGCCCTTGTGACTGGTGCATCGGGTGGGTTAGGACAGGGCTTTGCTGTGGCACTGGCAGCAAGCGGTGCGGACATCATCATCACTGAACTGCCTAGTAAACTCGAGGCAACCCAAACCACCCTCGAGTTGATTCGCGCCCAAGGGCGTAAAGCCATTGCCCTCGAGTTGGATGTGCAGAGTGTGGCAGCTTGTCGGCACTTGGCAGAAGTGGCTGGCATAGTGGACATTTTGGTCAATAACGCTGGTGTCAACCGCGTGCAATGGGCAGAAGATGTGACTGAGGAAAACTGGGATTTGGTGCTGGACACCAACCTCAAAGGCGCATTTTTCCTGACCCAAGCCATTGGCAAGGGCATGATTACAAGGAAACAAGGCGGGCGAATTATCAACATCGCTTCGCAAAATGGTTTGATTGGTTATTACCAAAGAGCAGCCTATTGCAGCGCCAAAGCAGGTTTAATCAACCAAACTCGAGTCTTGGCGCTCGAGTGGGCAAAGCATGGAATTACAGTGAACGCCATTGCTCCAACCTTTGTGCTGACACCACTGACCGAACAAACCTTCTCGCAACCAGACATCAAAGCTGACCTCGAGGGTCGAATTCCTTTGGGGCGAATTGCCACGGTGGATGACATCCTTGGTGCATGTGTGTTTCTAGCCTCGAGCGCGGCTGGATTTATTACTGGGCATACCTTGGCGGTGGATGGTGGATGGACAGCCATCTAGGTTAAACTATTTCCAAGATGATTACTGATATTCAAGGCATCCTCGAGAAGCTCCCTCACCGCTACCCATTTTTAATGGTTGATCGGGTTCTCGAGCGCGGTGAAGACAATGGTGTGCCATTTGTGCGTTGCTTGAAGAACGTCACGGTCAACGAGCCTTGGTGCGTTGGGCATTTCCCGGGTCGTCCAATCATGCCGGGTGTGTTGCAACTTGAGGCGATGGCACAGGCTGGGGTTTTTCTGCTCGAGGAAGCCCTCGAGCCGGGCAAATTGGCTTTCTTAACAGGTGTGGAAAATTCGCGTTTCAAAAAACCTGTCACTCCGGGCGACCAATTGATTCTCGAGGCGCGTTTAGAGTATTTCAGGCGCAGCCTTGGCAAAACCAATTGCAGAATCACGGTGGATGGTGTGCTGGTTTCTCAAGCTGATATTCTGTTCGCGGTGGGTTAAATGCCTCAGATTCATCCCACAGCCATTATTGACCCCAAAGCCGAAATTGCTAATGATGTGCAAATTGGTGCGTTTTGTATTGTCGAGGCGGACACACGCATTGGTGCGGGTTGTGTTCTCGAGTCTGGCGCTCAAGTTTTACGTTTCACCACGCTTGGTGAGCGTAACCGCGTTGGTAAGTACACGATTTTGGGTGGCAGACCAATAGACCTGAAATTCCAAGGTGAAGAATCCTACCTCGAGATTGGCTCAGACAATACCTTCCATGAATTTGCTACGGTGCATCGTGGTACAGCCGTGGCGGGTGGTATCACCAAAATCGGTGATCATAATTTGGTAATGGTGTATGTGCATGTCACCCATGATTGTATTGTGGGTGATCACAACATCCTTGGCAACGCGACACAAATTGCTGGTCATGTGATCATTGAAAACCATGTCCGAATTGGTGTGAGTGTGGCAGTTCATCAATTTTGTCGGATCGGATCGCATAGTATTGTGGGCATGTCAAGTAAAGTGGCTCGAGACATCCTGCCGTTTAGCATGGCAGATGGTTATCCTGCGCGGCATTACACCATCAACAAAGTTGGTTTGGGGCGTGATGGTTTTTCTGTTCAGCAACAGCAAATGATTCTGAAAGCCTTCAAAGCCCTGCGTGATAAAAACAGCGCTGCCATATCTGCGCTCGAGTCTGAGCCTTTGGCAAAACAGATGTTTGATTTTGCCAAAGCCCAATCGCAACGTGGACTCTCGAGTTTTGCTTAAAGTTGGAACAATGACTCCTGAACTGATTTTACTTGTCAATGGACCTGGTGAGCTTTTCACTTGGGCGCGTCCTCTGACCCGCGAATTGCGTTTGCTCGAGCCGAATGTACGAATTGTGCTTGGCTTGCTGCCCTGCCCGTTTGCCACGGGCTACGAACGCGGTATTGCCGAAACCCTGCCAATCGATGGTCTTGTCAGTGTCAACGAATGCCTCGAGTTTATGGCTGGTGGGCGTAAACCCAAGGCTTTTCTTGGTTCGAGCGGTTTGGTGATTGGTTTGGGTGGCGATGTGGCTTTCCCGGGACGGATTGGCTCGAGGTTGGGTTACGCGGCTTGGCGTTATAGTTTTGAGCCGTACTGGAAGGACAGTTTAGAAATGCTTTTGGTCCATGACCAAAGAACTTTACTGAACGCCCAGAAAAAGCCCAGAGCCAAAGTGCAGAACATTGGTAATTTGTCGGCGGATGCCTTGGAACTCGAGCCAGAACAAATTCGGGAAGAAAACTCGGTGCTGATTGTGCCGGGTTCCCGGGGTTTTCAGGTCAAGCACTTATTAACCTATTTTGCGGCAGCAGCTGAACGAATCCCTAATGCGGTTTTTCATGTGGCTCGCTCGAGTTTAATTGATGATGCGACTTGGGAGGTGGCACTTTCGGGCAGCCTGACCAAGGATTTTGAGGGTGTGCCACTTCGGCTCGAGGGCAACTTTGCCATCACGCCAAATGGCACACGCCTCGAGATTCACCATGAACGTGAGCGGTATGGTCTAATGAAGCGCTGCGCGGTTGCCATCACCAGCCCGGGAACAAACACCCTCGAGCTTGGCATTGCGGGCATTCCCACCGTGATTTGTATGCCACTGCAAAAAATGGAACTGATTCCTGTCGAAAGTGTTTTGCGTTACCTCGAGTTGCTGCCGCTGATTGGTAAGCCGATCAAACGCCTTTTGGTGACAGCATATTTAAGTGGCTTTAAGTTTGTGGGATTACCCAACATCATTACCGATGAAATGATTCAACCGGAGCTGCGCGGTAACATCGTTGTGCAGAACGTTGCCGATGCAGTCAATCAGTTGCTCTCGAGTCCAACGGAACGCCAGCGTATGCGGACGCGGCTCGAGCAGACCATGCCCAAAGCTGGTACAGCCAAAATCCTCGCTAAGCTGATGCTCGAGCGAGTCAGCAAGTGAACAGATCTGCTTTGGGTTTGGAACGCCCCAAGCAGGTTTCGGTGCTGGGTTTGATTCACCCTGAATGGCGTTTTTTTGCACTTGGCACATTGGGTTCGGTGCTGTTGGCACTCAGCACCACGCTTTTGCCGCTGTTGGTGGTGCGCCCATTGTTTGAGAATCTGCTTGGACAAAAACAATTCCAGCTTCTGCCGCAGTTGCTCTTGTCCACCGCCCTGATTCTGGGCGTCTCGAGTTTGGCGTTGTACCTCCAAGATGCTTTGTTTGGCATTGGTGCAGCCCATTTTGGCGCTCGGATGCGAGCAGGGGTGTTTAGCGCCCTGATTCGCGCCGAGGTGCGCCTAGGCTCGGGCAGTGCCGAACGCTCGAGCCGCGCTGCGCTCGATGTGCGTGAACTCGAGTTATTCTATGCAACCGAACTGACCGCAATCATCGGGCAGGGCTTGGTGATGCTGGCTGTGGCAATTGCACTGCTGCTCTCGAGTCCGTTATTGACTTTGGGTTTGCTGCTGGTGATTCTGCCCCTGACTTTTTTCTCGAGCCTCCTTGCTAAACGCCTCGAAGCGGCATTGCTCGAGGCACAACGCGAAGCTGCGCTTGCCAGTGGGATGCTTTCAGAAGCCTTGTCCAAACACGAAGTCGTCAAGGTGTACAGTGCCGAAGCGCAACTCGAGCAGCGTTTTGATGGGGTCAATACCCGCACCGCCAAGGCATTGGCGCGGCGCTCGAGCCTTGGGGCGCTGAATGCGCCTTTGGCGCAAATCACGGCTGGGATTGGGATTGTGGCACTGCTTTATCTTGGGGTTCTCGAGGTGCAAGCTGGACGCATGAGTTTGGCTGCCCTGACCAGTTACTTAACCCAATTGGGTTTGGGTATCGCACCAATTCAAATTTTTGCCAGAAGTTTTTCCAAGCTCGCCGCCATTCAAGCCCCTGCCACAGAAATTCAAAGCATCATCAAAACTCCAGCCGAATTGGAAACAGGTTCTTTGACCAGCTCACCCACAGGCGACTTGCAAATTCAAAACCTGTCTGCGGGTTATGACGAGTCGGACACCTTAAAAGACATCAGTTTACAGATCAAAAAAGGCTCGTTCACTGCCATTATTGGTGCATCTGGCAGTGGCAAAACCACACTGACGCGGGTTCTACTGTGTTTACTCGAGCCTCGAGCGGGAACACTGAGTATGAACCAACCCGCCACAGCTTTTACCAGAGCCGCTTGGCGCAGTGCCTTTGGTTTTGTGCCACAAAGCCCAACCTTATTTGCTGGCACGATTCGTCAGAACCTTTGTCTGGCTCGTGCTGCCACTGATGCGGAACTTTGGGACGTGTTAGAACAAGCTGGCTTAAAAAACGAGCTTTCAGACCTTGACTTTACCCTCGGCGAGAACGGCTCGGGCTTATCGGGCGGGCAACAACAGCGCTTGGCAATTGCTCGAGCGCTTTTACTGAACAGCGAAGTCCTGATTTTTGATGAACCCACCTCGAGCTTAGATACAGTCTCGGAGAGCCATATCAAAACCCTGCTCGAGTCTTTGCGTGGCACAAAAACCTTGATTGTGATTGCCCACCGCCTTAGCACCATCGAAAAAGCCGATCAGGTTCTCGAGTTTGAACAAGGACAGATTTTGCCATCTGCTATACTACAAACATGATTGTTATTCCCAAGAAAGGCGAAGTCACTGAACTTATTTTGTCTGAAGCGGCGATGCGGGAATTGGGTTTAAGCGAAGGTCAAGCTGTAGAAATTGCATTGCCCGAAACACCCGTAGAACCTTACGATGACTCATGGCTCGAGGATGACAATGTTCCCAATTTACCAGCTTGGTTGCAACCCAAGGAATCTCGAGAAAGGCTCAAACGCTCTATGCACTGGGCGCGTACCACGCCACGCAAGTCAACCACCCTTGAGGAAATAGATCAACTCCTGAAGCTCGACCAGGTGAATACATCAGGGTTCAATTGGATTTGAACCTTCGAGACTTCCAACAACAACTTGTCCGTTTAGACAATGAAAACACACTGGCGTTTCGCAATACCTTGAGGAAACTTTTGCAACTTGAGTGGAATCAGGTCTATCGTGATTCAGGTCTGAATTGGGAACTGATTCAAGGTCAGCCAAAAAATGTTGAAGACCGACTGTACACCATTCGGGTGACACAAAAATTTCGTGCCGTCGTATCTCGAGATGGAGCTTGGATGGTGTTTCATCGCTTAAATGCCGATCACGATGGGGCGTACACTTAAATTAGATACCGAACTCGCTACGGGACTCGAGATACCGAACTCGCTACGGGACTCGAGAACCCCATGCACTTGTGCTATGCTAATCACGGGCGCGAAATTCTCGAGCCAGTTCAAACGTGCCTAGGCACATCAGCGAGCGAATTTTCGCCGCTATTTTTTTGAGGTTGTCATGCAGGAATTTCGTAACATCGCCATTATCGCACACGTAGATCACGGTAAAACCACTTTGGTGGATGGTCTGCTGAAACAAACCCACACCTTCCGTGAAAATCAAATGGTTCAAGACCGGGTCATGGATTCCAACGCCCTCGAGCGCGAACGCGGCATCACGATTCTGGCGAAAAACACCGCCGTCGAGTACCACGGTATCAAAATCAACATCATGGATACACCCGGTCACGCCGATTTCGGTGGCGAAGTCGAGCGCGTTTTGGGCATGGTGGACGGTTGTTTACTCTTGGTGGATGCTTCCGAAGGTCCAATGCCACAAACCCGTTTTGTGTTGAAAAAAGCCCTCGAGCTTGGTTTGCACCCGATTGTGGTGATTAACAAAATTGATCGCAAAGACCAACGCATCCAAGAAGTTGTCAACCTGACCTTTGACTTGATGGCAGACTTGGGCGCAACCGATGAGCAACTTGATTTCCCGATCATCTACGCGATTGCCCGAGAAGGCAAAGCGTTCAAAAACCTCGAAGCACCCAAAGAAGATTTGGATGAATTGCTCGAGTTGATTGTCAAACACGTTCCACCACCGAGCATTGAAATCGAAAAACCATTCCAAATGCTGGTCACCAACCTTGATTACTCCGATTACCTTGGTCGAATTGCGATTGGGCGCGTGCGTCGCGGTAAAGTCAAGCGCGGCGAGTACGTCATGCTGATGCACAAAGACGGCTCGAGAAGTAAAGCCAAAGTCAGTCAGGTGTTCACCCACATGGGCTTAGCGCGTATAGATGTCGAAGAAGTTTACGCTGGCGATGTGGTAGCTATTGCGGGACTCGAGGATGTTGGTGTGGGCGAAACCGTGGCGGATTTTGCTGACCCTGAAGCCTTGCCTGTGCTGACGGTGGATGAACCAACCGTCTCGATGACCTTTGGTCCAAACACCAGCCCATTTGCCGGTAAAGAAGGCAAGTACGTGACCACCCGTCACATCCGCGACCGTTTGTTCAAAGAAGCCATGACCAACGTGGCGCTGCGTGTTGAAGAAGACAGCACCGACGAGTACAAAGTCTCGGGACGCGGCGAGTTGCACCTTTCGATTTTGATTGAAACCATGCGCCGTGAAGGCTACGAGATGCAAGTTTCTACCCCACAAGTCATCACTCGAGAAATTGATGGTGTGACCCACGAGCCATACGAACACCTTGTGATTGATGTTCCCGAAGCCAAAATGGGTGGAGTCATGGAAACCCTCGGCAGTCGTCGTGGCGAGATGCTGAACATGGACAACCAAAATGGGCGAATGCGGCTCGAGTACAAAATCCCAGCTCGCAGCTTATTTGGTTTCCGCACCCAATTCCTGAGCATGACCCAAGGCGAAGGCATCATGAACCATGTTTTTGATGGTTACGCACCTGTGGCTGGTGAAATCAAAACCCGTCAGAATGGCTCGCTGGTTGCCATGGAAGCCGGACCAACCTTTCCTTATGCCATTTGGAAACTCGAGGATCGCGGTCGGTTCTTCATTGAACCGGGCATCGAAGTTTATATTGGCATGATTGTCGGCTCAAACAGCGGACCCAAAGATTTGAATGTCAACGTCTGCAAATCCAAAAAGCTGACCAACATGCGAACCAGTGGCGCAGACGATGCCGTGACCCTGACCCCAGTTTCACCAATGAGCTTAGAAGAAGCCCTCGAGTATATTTCTGATGATGAGCTGGTTGAAGTCACCCCTAAGAGCATTCGTTTGCGTAAGCGACAACTCGACCCAAGCCAACGCAAAATTTGAGGTTGGCTTCTAACTCAGGACTTATAAAATCAGGGAGGGGCTAAGCCCCTCCCTGATTTGCTTATGGCACTCTTGATGCCCACCCTTGAGACACCCAGACCTTTTTTCCTGCTCATGATTTACGGTACAATGCTCGGCGTTGTGTTGGTCGTTAAGAATCTACAGAAGCGTTACGACAAGTTCATCGCCGTGCATGATGTGAGTTTTCATGTCCAACGCGGCGAGGTTTATGGTTTGCTCGGTCCGAACGGAGCGGGGAAGTCCAGTACCATTCGGGTGCTGTCTTGCCTTGCCAAGCCCGATTCGGGTTCGGTGGTAATTGATGGCTCGGATATTGTCCAAGAACAAGCCAAGGTCAAACGCACGATTGGTATTGTGCCGCAAGATTTTGCGCTTTACGATGATTTTTCGGCGCTCGAGAACCTTGTGTTCTTTGGGCGTTTGTATGGCATCAGTGGGCGGGATTTGAAAATCCGCGCTCAGGAACTGCTCGAGGCGGTGGGTTTGCTCGAGCGTAGCCATGAAGCCGTGGGGACGTTCTCGGGTGGGATGAAACGCCGTATTAACATTGCGGCTGGGCTGATGCACAAACCCAAGATGCTGTATTTGGACGAACCCACTGTGGGGATTGATCCGCAATCGCGGCGCAAAATCCTTGATTTGGTCAAAACCCTAAACGCTAGTGGTTTAACTGTGCTGTACACCACGCATTACATGGAAGAAGCCGAAGAATTGTGTCACCGCATTGGTGTGATTGACCAAGGTAAAATTATTGCCGAAGGTACTTTGGCGCAGATGCGTCAATTGGCTGGGGAAACCGCGCCGATTCGCCTCGAGTTACGCGAACCGCTGGCAGCTTCACAGCTCGAGCAATTAAAAACCTTGGTGGATGAAATCATTGCCGAAGAGAACACCCTGACTTTGTTTGCTCGTGACCCCAAGGATGCTTTGTCGGGGATTTTGCAGATGCTTTCTTCATTTGGGGCGCATGTGCATCATTTGGAACTTGATGAACCAGACCTCGAGACGGTGTTTTTGAAACTCACAGGACGGCGTTTACGTGATTAACGTGATAATTGTGATTGCTTGGCGCGATTTATTAGCACAATTGCGTTCACGTAGTTTTTTGGTGCAAACATTGCTCTTGCCGTTTATTCTGACACTTTTAATTGGGAATGCGATTGGTGGGACACGCAAAGTTGACCCGTTACCTGTGGCACTGGTCGGCAGTGGCGAGATCAGCCAAAGCATTGGCGCTCTGCTCGAGCAATCTGGGCTTGCCAAAGTCCATGGTTTACCCGATGCAAGCAGCGCCGAAAAAGCGGTGCGAACTGGCGAAGCTACGATTGCTGTGGTGCTGCCTGAGCGCTTAGAAAGTAAAGTTTTACGCAGCGACCCGCTCGAAGTGAGGATTTTAATTGATCCAACCAGCCATCAGCGTGGCGAAGTGGTCAAGCAATTGGTGCAAGGTTATATGCAGCAACTCGAGGCGGCTCGAGCTGCGATTCTGGGTGGAGTGCGGGCGCTTGCACCATCCACTGCCCAAGAATTACAAAGCACCCTGACCCTGATTCGTGCCAAAGTCGAAAAGCAATTTCAAGTTGCCAGCATTGACTTACAAACCAAAGAAGCCTCGGGGCGCAGCCAAGGGATTTTTGCTTATTACGCCGTGGCATTTGGTGTGATGTTTACCTTACTTAGTGCCACCAACGGCGCAGGTGGGGTGATAGATGAACTCGAACGTGGCACAATTCACCGGCTTTTGGCTGCTCCAGTCACACCTGTGTTGCTGCTGGTCAGTAAATTCCTTGCGTTGTGGTTACTCGGAGTTTGGCAACTTGGGGCATTTGCGATTTTCTCGAGCCTGATTTATGGGGTTTCATGGGGCGCTCCGTTGGCGGTACTACCTGTTTTATTGGCAACAGCCGCAGCCGCAGCAGGTTTTGGTGGGATCATCATTGGGATTTCCCGCTCGAGAGAACAACTGAACACCTTATCCTTGGTTTTTGTCTTGGTCATGAGTTTACTCGGTGGTTCAATGTGGCCCCTCGAGACACTACCTGGTGCTGCACAAGTTTTATCGAAATTCACCTATAACCGCTGGAGCATCGAAGCCTTTCAACTGACCGCTCTAGGCTCGAGCGACCCGCATTTGTACTTAGCCACTGGGGTGCTGTTTGCCATGGCAGTGGTGGGTGTGGTCTTTGGTTCTTTTCAACTTAATCGGCGGTTTCGTCAATGAGAAAGTCAGTGGTTTCGTCAATGAGAGAGTCAGTGGTTTCGTCAATGAAAACCATCTGGCACATTGCGATTGCCGAAGCTCGGCATGTTTGGAAACAACCGCATTTATTGGCAATGCTGATTTTACTGCCAATTATTTTTTCAACCATTTTATCGGCATTGCAAAGCAGTGATGTCGGACCAGTGCGAATCTTGGTCAGTCGCCCAGACACCCCCCAAGCCAAGAATTTTCAGCAAGAACTGGCTCGGCTTGGTGCAGATGTGGAACTGGCGGGTCTACGCGCCCAAACCCTTGTGACCACGGCTGACCGTGACGCTTGGGTAAAATTACCAAGTAACTTTGACCAGCAATTACTGGCACTCCAACCGATTCAACTCGAGCTGATCACCAGCGCAGGCAACACCCGAGTCTGGGATGCGATGCAACGCATTCGAGCAGCTGTAGTACGCTTACAAACCCCGCATATTGCTGCCCTTGCCGCGCCAAACACCAATGCGGCTGAACGAGCCACTGAACTCTTAAAAACCAAAATTGTCAATATCTCGAGCGAAAAAGTGACTGTTAAAAACAGCAAAGTCGTGGAAATAGCCGGAGCCGAACAAATCGCACCTGGCATGACCCTGATGTTCGCACTTTTGTTTGGCGCTCAGACAGGACTGGCGTTCTTACGTGAACGCACAGCTGGCACACTGGCTCGTTTATTTGCTTCGCCCGTCTCGAGAACCGCTTTGATCCTTGGTAAGTTGCTCGGTAATACCTTTGTGCTTTGCGCTCAATTACTGGTGATGGTGACCTTCTCAAATCTGGTCTTAGGGGTGCGTTGGGGCAACCCTGTGGCACTGATTTTGCCAGGCTTTGCCTTTGCTTTCGCGGCCTCTGGTTTTGGAGCTTTATGCGCCGCAATCACCCGTACCGCTTCGCAATTTGGGGCGTTCAGTGTTTTAAGCGTCAATGTCTTATCGGCACTTGGCGGTCTGTGGTGGCCCCTAGAAGTCACACCCGATTGGATGCAACAACTGGCGCGTTTCTTACCAACCTACTGGGGTTTACATGCCATGCAGGACGTGATCTTAAAGCAATCCAGTATCATTGATTTACTGCCACACACCGCGATTTTACTTGGCTTTGCGGCGATTTTTATTGCCATTGGCTCGAGGGCATTTAAGTACGAGTAAGGCACAGATTAAAGGGAAAAGGTTAAAGGTCAAAAGTCAAGGCAAAATATTGTCTAAATTCCTCTTTCCTCTTTGACTTCTCCTCTGCCTTTAAGCCTCCACCCGTTTTTTGGTCGGAGCATTGCCTTGCTGTTGAATCTGCGAAGCGGCTTGTCCGACTTGAACTCCGAACATCCATGCCAAGCGGTGCATAAACGATACCGTTTCATAATCGCCTGCCAGCACCCGATCACGCATGTAGGCATCCACACCGACTGGGAATTGCACACTGCGAACTTCTTCGCCATTGTGTTGTTTCATGCGTTCGATGAAGGCTCGAACCTCGGCTAAACCCTCGGCTTCTTTCATCGGTATAGTCTAGCGCTTTTTGGGCAATGGTGGGTAGTGATTGAAAGGGTCCATCTCAAGTGGTGTGGAAAAACTGTGTTCTGCCGTAGGGGCGAGGCATGCCTCGTCCCTACGAGTAACGTCATAGACACATTTTTTGTAGGAATCTACATATGATACGATGCACCCTGATTGCAAAGTACTTTCGACATTTTCCTGTTCTTCTGCTACACTCCCGAGGCTTATGACTGCACCGCACTCCAAACCAACGTTTCATCAAAGCCAACTCGAGCAGGGTGGGGCGGTACTTGCTCCAATGGCTGGTTTTTCCGACGCTCCTTTTCGGCTTTTATGCCGCGAGTACGGCGCGGCTTGGGCTGTGACCGAAATGGTCTCGAGCATGGGCGTGGTGATGAATGGCAAAAAAAGTTTTGAAATCGGCGAGCCGTACTCTGGCGAACCCAATTTGGTGATTCAACTTTTTGGCTCAGACCCACAAATCATGGCAGAAGCTGGCGCGAAATTATACGAGGAATTTAAGCCCGTAGCGCTCGACATCAACATGGGTTGCCCAGTGCCAAAAATCGTCAAGAACGGCGGCGGAGCGTGTTTGCTACAAACCCCAGACCTCGCGCATGACCTGATACAAGCGCTTGACAAAGCTGTTCCTGTGCCAGTCTCGGCAAAAATTCGTTTGGGTTGGGATAAGTACAACGCCATTGAAGTTGCCAAAGCCCTCGAAAGCGGCGGCGCTGCCAGCGTTGCCCTGCATGGTCGGACAAGAGCGCAGGCATACACCGGACAAGCCGATTGGGACAAAATCGAGGAAGTCTCGAGTCAGCTCAGCATCCCCTTGATTGGCAGTGGCGATGTCATCAGCAAAGCCATGTTCGATGAGCGCAAGCACAAAGCAAAAGGCATCATGATTGGGCGCGGGGCAATTGGTCGCCCCTGGATTTTCCAAGAAGTCTTGGGTGGGCAAAGCCTCGAGATTCCCGAAATTGTGCGTCTGGCATACCGCCACTCTTTACTGAATGTCGAATGGTACGGCGAACACACTGGAATGCGCCAAATGCGTGGGGTCTTACCGCATTACTTCAAAGGTTTTGCTGGAGCGAACCGTGTGCGTCAACAAATTACCCAAGTCTCGAGTTTGGACGATGTGCGGCGTTTGCTGAATGAAATTTTTCCAGATGTAAATTTAGAAGATGTAACAATGGGCGCAGCTTTTGAAGGGCATCATGCTGCCAGCTTAGATGGTCATGCGGCTCGAAACAACTAAAAAGGTGTATGATTTTGTCATGAGTACCATCACCCTTGATTCACCCAAAAAATTGAGTCTTGAAGAGATGAATCAACTCGAGCAGCAAGATGCGGCTTTTCAAACCATATTCCATCAAGAAGTCAGCGTTGCACTCGAGCAAATCAAAACTGGTGAAGAAGTGAGTGAATATGCAACCCGCGAAGATTTCGAGGTGATGCTTCATAGCCGCTTACGCGCTCACACTGAAAAAGTTTCAAATAAGCCTCGATGATGCGTTTGAATCGCTTGGCAAAAACCAAGTCGCCCAACAAGCCTTGGTGTCCGCCATTGCCGCAGAGGTTGCGCGATTAAAAGAACAACCGCGTTGGGGGCATTTTGAGCCTTTGCCACATGGGATTGCAGCACTTGATGGTCTTGAATTTCGCAAACTTGACTTTGGTTTACCGAAAATGCGCGGAGCGGCGGCGCAGTGGCGCTTGATGTACTTTTTAAGTCTCGAGGACAATGGTCTTTTTTTGTTTTGGGTTTATTCACATGCCCAATTTTCAAAACGTCCTGAGCCGCGAGAATTGGCAGCAGAAATCAATGTAAGTCTCGAGGAAATTGGCAAGCAATGAAAATTCAAGTCTTGTCTGATTTGCATCTCGAGTTTGCTGATTTTATCCCTGAGCCAACCGATGCTGAAGTGGTGATTCTCGCAGGAGACACCCACAAAGGCGCAAAAGGCATCGCTTGGGCAAAGCAACATTTTCCAAATCAAATTGTGCTGTATGTGCTTGGCAACCATGAGTATTACGGGCAGGCTTATCCCAAGTTGCTGAGCGAAATCAGAACCCAAGCCCAGAACTCCAATGTGCAGGTTCTCGAGAATGATGTGTTTTCGTTTGGTGATGTGACTTTTCTGGGTTGTACTCTGTGGACTGATTTTGCTTTGTTCGGTAATCCCAAATTGGCTGGAGTTTACGCCATGCAGCACATGACCGATTACAAAAAAATTCGAGTCAGCCCAACCTTTTCTAAGTTGCGTTCAATAGACACAGCCACGATTCATCAAACTTCTAGGCGTTGGCTCGAGCAGAGGTTTCTCGAGCATTCTGGGCAACCATTGGTGGTGATTTCGCATCATGTACCAAGTTTGCAGTCCGTACCAGAAAAATTCAAAACCGATTTACTCAGTGCTGCTTATGCCTCGAGCTTGGATGCTTTGGTGGAACATTCTGGTGCAGCACTTTGGGTTCATGGACATTTGCATGAACCCAAGGATTACCAAATTGGGCAAACTCGAGTGATTTGTAACCCTCGGGGTTATCCCGATGAGAACATGGGTTTTCAAAGCAAACTTGTTTTTAGCTTATAGGTTTAAGGTTTGCACTTCACATCATGTCTCGTAAGCGCTTAAAATACCTAGCATGGAACATCGCCCTCTGATGGTTTTCTCTGGTCAATCGAACCCCTTGCTGGCTCAAGAAATTTGTGAGCATATTGGGATTCCACTTGGGCGCTCAATGACTCGGCGCTTTAGCAACGATAACATCGAGGTGCAGTTCAAAGAGTCCTTGCGCGAAGCCGATGTCTTTATTGTTCAATCGCTTTGTGGCAACGGCGAGTATAACGTTTCAGATTCGATCCTCGAGCTACTGCTGATGGTCTCGGCTGCCAAAAGCGCCAGCGCTCGGCGTGTGACTGCGGTAATACCGTATTTTTCCTATGCTCGCTCGGATAAAAAAGACCATCCGCGTATCCCGATTGCGGCTCGAGTCATGGCGGACATGATTCAAGTGGCTGGCGCAGACCGAGCGCTCTTGATGACCCTCCACAGCCCACAAGTGCATGGGTTTTTTAGCATTCCTGTGGATCATTTAAGCGCCGAAGTGGTGCTGGGCAATCACTTCATGACCACCTTGGCTTCGCTCGAGGAAGCCGTGGTGCTTGCCCCAGATGCAGGCGACATCAAACGCGCCTCGAGCCTCGCTGAGCGCCTTGGTTGTGGGATTGCCTTTATTGATAAGCGCCGTGTTTCTGATACCCGAGTCGAAGCTCGAGGGCTGATTGGTGAAGTCAAAGACAAAGTGGTACTGATTGTGGATGATGAAATCGCCACGGCTGGCAGTATTGTCGAAGCGGTGAGCGTGATCAAAGAAGCAGGTGCAAAAGCCGTGCATGTGGCGGTGTCGCATGGTGTGTACGTCGGACCTGCGGTGCAACGCATCCGCGACATGGACATTGTTGAATGTATTTCCACCAATACTTGTTATGTTTCACCTGAAAAACTTGCCATGACCAACAAATTAAAGGTTTTGTCAGTGGGTTCGGTGTTCGCGGAGGCTATTTCGCGCATTCACACTGGCGATAGTGTCAGTACAATGTTTACTTAAGCCTTTTCTTTTTGCGTCAATTTGTTTGCTTTTGTGGTTTGGTGCTGCTGCTCAGCCACACCAAACCAATAATCGCTGCCACAACACTGGCACTGAGTACCCCGAGCTTGGCTGCCTCGAGCAGGGCGCTGTTGCCTTTGAAGCCTAGGCTGGCGATGAAGAGCGCCATGGTGAAGCCAATACCGCCTAAGAAGCCAATGCCAATAATCATGCTCCAAGTTGCGCCTCGAGGTAGTTCAGCAAGACGCATTTGCACGGCTACCCACGAAAAAAGCGTGATGCCGATTGGTTTACCAAACACCAAGCCCAAAAATACGCCTGTGGTGATTGGGGTGATTCCACCAGATAAGGCAGCACCAATTGGTACGCCTGCGTTGAACAGGGCAAATACAGGCATCACAAAGAAAGTCACAAAGTTTTTAATCGCGTGTTCTAGTGTCTCGAGTGGGTTGTGGGTTTCTTTACCTAGGGGAATGGTGCTGGCAAGAAGTACCCCTGCGATGGTGGCGTGCAAACCGCTTTTCAGGACGGCGTACCACAGCACCAGACCGAGCAGCAAGTAAATCGGGAGTGCTTTGACTCGAGCGGCGTTAAAGCCCCATAAACCAGCAAAAACCACGGCGGCTAAGCCAAGCATGAGTGGGTCTATTTTGCTGGTGTAAAAAAGGGCAATCACAATCACTGCGCCCATGTCATCCACCACCGCAAGGGCAGTTAAAAAAATCTTCAGGGACAGCGGTACTCGAGTTCCTAAGAGTGACAAAATACCAACTGCAAAGGCAATGTCGGTTGCCATGGGTACGCCCCAACCGGGCGCTCCTGCTCCGCTTTGGTTGAACACGGTGTACAACAAAGCTGGGGCGATCATTCCGCCCAGCGCTGCAAAAATAGCAAGGCTGGCACGGCGTGGGTCGCTGAGTTCACCTTTGATGATTTCTTTTTTCAGTTCTAAACCAACCAATAAGAAAAAGACTGCCATCAGTAAATCGTTGACCCATAGCTCGAGTGGTTTATCGAGTGCCAAAATTGGCAAGCTGATACGAAAACCTTTCATGGCTTCGTAAGAAGCCAAAAGCGGTGAGTTTGCCCAGATCAGGGCAATCAGTGCCATCAAGAGCAGCACCATTCCAGCGAAAGCGGGGTTGTTGAGTAATTTTTTCATGGGATTCTCCTTGCAATACAAAAAACCGAAGTCTGTTCTCGACAGACTCCGCCACGCCAGCATCTCGAGGCTGGACTCGCACCTTTGAGGTGTAACTAAACAAACTGTAAACCAAATTTCATTCAAACTGTGCAATGTGGCATACCAAACACTTTGGCTGCCAAAAAGCCCCTTGTCGTTACTGGGGTAGCCAGTTAGCGTAACCCAATGATGCTCTCGGCTCAAAACCTCACCATCAGACGGGCGGCTCGAGTGGTTCTCGAGCAGATCAATCTTGAATTTTTGGCTGGTACAGTCACAGCCATTATTGGCGCAAATGGCGCGGGAAAAAGTACGCTGCTGGCAGCTTTGGCGGGCTTGCGCGAGCTTCAACACACCGATGGTACAGTGCTGCTCGAGAACCAAGATATTCGTGGTGTATCCAAAGGTGGCATTGCCCAAAAACTGGCGTTTCTACCCGCGCACTCGAGCGTGCCGTTTCCACTCAAAGTCTTTGAATTGATTGAACTGGCTGAACCTGACCAAACAGCATTTGATGCGGCGGTTGAAGCCATGGAACTCGAGCCGCTGCTCGAAAAACCCATGACCCAGCTCTCGACAGGCGAAGCCAAACGGGCTTGGCTTGCCATGACGCTCTCGAGACAAACCCCAATCCTGCTTTTGGACGAACCCCTGGCGGGGCTTGACCCTCGTTACCAAATGCGTTTACTCGAGGTGCTGCAACGCCGCGCCGAAGCTGGCGCATGTGTGATTTTTATTGCCCATGACATTCCATATGCAGCTCGAGCCAACCGAGTGATTGCCCTTGGCGCTAGAACCGTTATGGCGGATGGCACACCGCTCGAAGTACTGAACACTGGTTTGCTGCGTGAATTGTACGGGGTTGAGGTTTGGATTGGCTCAGATCCGCTCTCAGGGGCGATTGTGCCATTACCAACCCGAGCCGTGTAGTTATAGGCTACCCGATGGCTTTTGTCATCTCTCACAGGGCAAGGCATGCCTTGCCCCTACGACTGGAATTGTTCTAACCCGTAGGGGTGAGGCATGCCTCTCCCACTTTCGGTTGATTGAGAAACATTCTTAAATGAGGGAACTATTGGTGTCCATTTGTTTGACTTTCAAAATCCCTTGAATCTGAAAGTCTAAAAACCCGTAGACTGCTACTCATGAGCTTACCTAAACGCAGTGAATTACCCAAAGAACAAACTTGGGATTTGGAATCCATCTTTGCATCCGAACAAGCATGGCGCGTGGCACTCGAGGATGTTCGCAATTCAGGACAGCAAATCGCTGCCTACAAGGGGCGCTTAGCTGAGTCTGGCACAACCTTGTTTCTTGCCCTCGAGAAAAGCGAAGCCTTGTTCTTGGCTGCCCGAATCATGACCATGTACCCAAGTTTGCTGAGTGCCACCGAAGGCACAAACACCCATTACTCGAGCATGTACGCCGAGGCTGGCGCGGCGTATTCGCAGTTGGCTGGCGCGGCAGCCTTTATGACTCCGGAATTGCTGAGCATTCCCCAAGCAACAATTGAACAATTTATGCAGCAAGAACCGCGCTTAGAGCGTTACCGCCAAGAATTAAGGGTTTTGCAAAAACAAAAAGACCATGTGCGAAGCGGTGAAATCGAAACCCTTTTGGCGCAAGTTCAAGACCCCTTAAACACTGGTTATGTGGTGTCCAACGCGGCTACCGATGCCGATATGAAATTCCAACCACTCGAGAATGGCACTGAAGTCTCGCACACCAGCGTCGGCGAACTCCTTTCTGGCACGGACTCGAGCATCCGCCAAGCGGCTTGGGAAAGTTACGCCGATGGTCACTTGGCATTTGCCAATACCTTAGCGGCGACCTTGCAAGGCAGCATCAAAGCCTATGTTTTTAACATGCGCTCGAGGGGGTATAACTCGAGCCTCGAGATGAGTTTGTCACGCAATCATATTCCAGTGCAGGTCTTTGAAAATCTGCTTGCCACATTTAGAGCCAATTTACCAACTTGGCATCGGTACTGGGCATTACGCAAAAAAGCCATGGGTGGGCAACTTCACACTTTTGACATTCCAATTTATGATTCGCCCGCGCCGCTGATTGCCAGTCCAAAAATGACTTTTGCTGAAGCCAGCCAGACCATTCTCGAGGGGATGAAACCCTTGGGTGCAACCTACAACGACCCCATGCGAAAAGGTTTATTTGAACAGCGTTGGGTGGATTGGGGACAAAACCAAGGCAAGGGCGCGGGTGCGTTCTCAAGCGGCGCTCAAGGCACGCACCCATTTATTTTCCAAAGCTGGTCGGATGATTTATACAGCATGTCCACATTGGCGCATGAACTTGGGCATTCAATGCACTCGTACCTGACCCGCACCACCCAGCCAACGGTTTACGCCGAGTATGGTTTATTTGTGGCAGAGGTTGCCAGTAATTTTAATCAAGCCATGGTCAGAGCGCACCTTCTTAAAACTGCTGATACCAAAGAAATGAAATTAGCAATTCTCGAGGAGGCATTTTCCAATTTTCATCGTTATTTATTTGTCATGCCAACCCTTGCACTGTTTGAACGCGAGTTGTACGAACGCATCGAAAAAGGTGGTGCAATCAGCGCACCATATTTGTCCGAACGCCTTGTGGAACTGTTCTCCGAAGGTTACGGCGGTCATGTGACGATTGACGCACCGCGCCTCGGCTCAGGTTGGATGAACTTCGGGCATTTATACGCCCCATTCTACGTGTACCAATACGCCACGGGTATCGCTGCCGCCAATGCACTGGCTAAGGATGTGCTGACCGAAGGCGAAACTCGAGCTGTCAAGTACCTCGAGTTTTTAAGCGCAGGCAGTTCAGATTACCCACTCGAGGTTCTGAAATTAGCCGGTATTGACATGAACAGCCCCGAGCCTGTGCAGCGCGGCTTTGAAGTCTTAAAAAGCATGGTGGATGAACTCGAGTCTTTGGTGGGGTAGGTCGCCTCGAGATGCACCTTAAAAGAGTAGACTAAACACCATGAAATTCTTGCGTGTGATTTTGGTGTTGCTCCTTTCAAGCGCGGCTTTAGCTGCGCCAAAATTATTGATTCAACCTCGAGATGGTATTGCTCCAATTTTGGAGCGTATCAATGCAGCTAAAACCAGTATTCGTCATAAAATTTATTTGTTCACTGATTCGCGCCAAGATGTGATTGCCGCGCTTGCAGCTGCGACCAAACGCGGTGTGGATGTCAGAATCCTGCTCGAGCGCGAACCAAGCGGCACCAGCGGTGGTAACACTGGGATTTTTCTAAAACTCAAAGAAGCTGGCTTAAATGTACAGCTCTCCAAGGCTTTTAAGTTTGTTTTTATTCATGAAAAAAGTTTTGTCTTTGATGACCAAACCGCAATTGTTTCCACCGCCAACATCACAGGTTCGAGTTTTGGAGCGAACCGCGAGTACCAAGTGGTGCTGGATGAACCTGCGCTGGTCAAAGAAATCGCTGATGTGTTTGATGCTGATTGGAAAGGCGAGGATATAGACCTGAAAAACGCTAAACTGGTTTGGAGTCCGAGTCAAATCAAATCAAATGGTTTGGTACGTGGTAACTCGAGGGAAAAACTGATTGGATTGATTCAAAATGCCCGTGAAAGCCTGTTGCTCGAACAGCAGAGCATGGCGGACGAAGAAGTGATCCGGGAAATCAGCACGGCGGCTCAGCGCGGCGTCAAAGTCACATTGGTTGGACCACCGAACGAACTGACCGATACATATTACATTGCTGGCGCAGAACGCTTACGCCGAGCTGGGGTACAAGTGAAGTATTTACTGACCAATTTTGTTCATGCCAAAGTGATAGTGGCAGATAAGCGCAGGGCTTTGATTGGCAGCATTAACTTAAGCGGCAATAGTTTGAATGCCAACCGTGAACTGAGCGTGATTCTCGAGCGTGATACCGCTCCTGAAGCCGTGGATGCCCTGATTGCTCAGATTGAACTCGATGCCAGTAAAAGTGTTGACATCAATCCATTTGGGCTACCCAGACTCGAGGCAGTCCAAGATGCGCGGAACATGGGTGAATTTGTCGGGCGCGAAGGCACGTTTGAAGGCGTAATCGAGGAAGTCGAACGCCGTGATGCGGTGGCGTTCCTGAGTTTTGGCAAAGGCGACCTTGCACCAAGAGGCGTGGTTTTTGCTCGATCCTATGATTTGTTCGCGCAGCCTTTCCCGCAAGCCTATTTGGGTAAACGCATTCAAGTTCGTGGGCGGGTGCAGTTGTACGGCGATTATTATGAAGTGATTCTTAATTCACCCGACCAAATCACGGTGCTTCCGTAAGATGCTGGGTTCGTTTCACCACTCGAAACGCTGGGTTCGTTTCACCACTCGAAACGCTGGGTTCGTTTCACCACTCGAGACGTTGGGTTCGTTTCACCACTCGAGACGTTGTTTTAACCAGCCACTCGAGTTAAAAAAATTGGCAACCGCACTGCCAGCTGGCACAAGCTGGTCACAAGCGGCTCGCAGTTCATCAGGCAGTGTCATCTCGAGGACAGGCAAATAGTTTTTCAGTTGCTCGAGGGTGCGAGGTCCAATGATTGGTGCGGTGACACCAGCTTGGTCTTTGACCCACAGCACCGCCAGTTGTACAGGGTCATAGCCGTGTTCCCTTGCTAAAGCAGCAAAGCGGTTGCCCACACTGACGGCTTTTTCGGAGACTCGGTCAGCATAAATACCGCCACGCAAAGCAGCTCGAGAATCCGCACTGGTGTTCTCGTAACGCCCAGCTAACATTCCCATGGCAAGCGGCGACCATGGCAAAATCGCTAGGTTGTACTTCTTCGCCATCGGTAGAAGTTCATTTTCGATGCGTCGGTCAAGCAGGTTATATGGTGGTTGCTCAGCCACAAAACCAGCCCAACCTCGAGTTTTAGCTAAATTCAATCCCTCGAGAATCCGCCAAGCAGGAGCGGTGCTACAACCGATGTAACGCACCCAACCGCGTTTCACCAGTTCATCCAGCGCCGCTAAGGTTTCTTCAAAAGGCGTGTCGTCCAAGCGGTGCAATTGGTACAAATCAATGTAATCGGTCTGGAGGCGCTTTAAGCTGTCCTCACAGGCTTTTAAGATATGCCGTCTCGAGTTACCACGGTCATTGATGCCAGTGCCTGTTGGGTAATGCACTTTGGTGGCAATCAACACATCATCACGGCGTTTCAGGGTGGCTAAAGTTTGCCCAATGATCCGTTCGGCTTCGCCGTTTTTATAACTGTTGCTGGTGTCAAATAAGTTGATTCCAGCTTCGAGTGCTACTTCAATCATTTGAGCTGACTCGAGTTCAGAAGTAGGATTTAAGAAATTATCCGTTCCCAAAGCAAGCGGCGAGACTCGAGTTCCGGTTGCACCAAAAGAACGGTATTCCATGGTGAAAGTATAGCCCTTACCTTGGTACAAGATGATGCTTGCAGCAACGCGGTTCGTAGCTTTCGGCAGCCCCAACCATAATCACAGGGTCGTCAAATCGGGCTGGCATTCCATTGACCAAACGCTGCGTGCGTGTGGCAGGAGCGCCGCAGACTGGGCAAATCGCGGTGAGTTTTTCAACATGCTCAGCTCGAGCCAGTAACTGCGGCATGATGCCAAAAGGCTCAGCTCGAAAATCCAAGTCTAGCCCACCACAAATCACCCGCACACCCGCTCGAGCCAGTTCAAGCGCCAGTGCAATCACACCTTCGTCCATAAATTGCGCTTCGTCGAAGGCAACCACATCGGGCAGCTTAACAGCTTGTACATCAGGGTTTTCAAAACCAAACAAAGCTGGTTCAGGAGCAAGTCCAAGAGCAGCTCGAATCTCGAGCGTGGTTTTAATGGCTTTGGCTTCGACGGTGCGCCCCGCATGGCTGGCAACGGCGGTGCTGTGGTAACGGTCATCGAGGGCGGGCTTAAAGACCCGCACGTCTTGTTTGGCAATCAGCGCTCGAGTCACACGACGAATCAGTTCTTCTGATTTACCTGAAAACATCGGTCCGCAAACCACTTCAATATGACCACTGGGAAAAAAAGGCTCGAGAGGCATCAGTGCCAGAGTTTAACAGGCAGAATGCACAAAGACCAAGGTGGGTGTGGGCTATGAGCTATGAGCTTTGGTTATCCGCCAAAGTGCGTAAGCGCAAAGTTGCTTTGATTGCGTACACTGACTTGCATGACTCCTTTTGCTTCACTTTCAACTCGAGCGCAGATTCTGCGGCTTCGCCAAGATGCGCTGTCTATTCTCGAGCAGTACCCGATTCAGGTGGCTCGAGTGCGTTGTATCAACCATGGTTTTAATACGACTTTTCGGGTGGATACGGTGGATGGGCAGAAATTTGCTTTGCGAATCAATGTCAATTCGCGTCGTCCGATGGCAGCACTCAAAGCCGAAATTGCTTGGTTGGCGGCACTTGCAAAAGATACCGATTTAATTGTGCCGCAACCACTGGCGCAAAAAAATGGCAAGCTGATCTCGAGTTTTTACTCCAACACCTTGGCACGCGAGACTGTCGCGGTTTTGTTTTCATGGCTAAGCGGCAAAGACCTCGGCACGAGCGCCCTGCCAAAGCAGTTACACGCCGCAGGGCAGGCTTTGCAGACCTTGCACCAACACGCTGCCACTTGGAAAGTTCCCAAGGGTTGCCAGTTTCAAAATGGAAAAGATGTGTTCATTGATTCCAAAGTTGTGATTTTTGATACGCTGATGCCCAAAACTCGGCTCGAGGTTTTTAAAGCCACGTATCAACAAGTAACAGCTGTGCATGAAGCCTTGCACCGACGTTTTCAAGCCCAACCCCTGCACGCCGATTTGCACCTTTGGAACATGAAATGGTCTCGAGGTCAGCTTTCAGTTTTTGATTTTGATGACAGCGCCGAAGGTGTGCCGCTCCAAGATTTTGGGATTAGTTTCTTTTACTTGCGCCGCTCGAAGAACAGCACCCAACTCGAGGAGGCGATGCTTGAAGGGTACGGGCAGATGCCCAACTACAGCCAAGCCGAACTCGAGGCAATCATTGCAGGGCGACAGTTGTTACTGGCGAATGATTTACTTATCAACGAAAACGCTGAACTCCAAGCACAAGCACAAACGTACCTCGAGACCTCAGAAATACGATTACGGACTTACCTCGAGACTGGGG
>JAAFJQ010000179.1 GCA_013298185.1 Deinococcales bacterium | reverse complement strand
GCTTCGCTTGTCACCCTCTCCCAAAAGGCAGCGCTTCGCGTAGGGAGAGGGATTGGAGGTGGGTGCTGTCTTCAAAAACGCTTTCACAGACATGCTTTTAACTTCTTGAAGAACAGTCAAACAAAACAACAAGCCACCCCGAACAACCCTCTCCCGCGTTTGCGCGGTGAGAGGGTGACGAGCCTAAGGCGAGTCGGGAGAGGGCTGGCTGTTGCTCCATGACAATTCCTTTCTCGAGACTCGGTTTTTTGCACTATGACATCAAGCATTCTCGAGGTTGGTTTATGCAATAATCTTTAGCGATGAATTCATCTGAAGAAATCCATCAACTCGAGCGTGAAATGCACTTGACGCTTGACCCGCGCCGACGGGCTAAGCTGCAAGCTCTGTGGCTGGTCGCTCGAGGGTCGTTGCAGCAACAAGAGATTGCACAGATCACGGGTATCAGCTCGAGCAGTTTGCGTTTGTTGGTGAGGCAGTTTCGTTTACATGGTTTGGTGTGCCTTGAAGATCGGCGCAAGAACAATACTCGTCCTCGGAAAATTGCGCTTGAAATCGAGGCGAAAACACCCAAGGAATTGCAGCAGTTACTCGAGGCGCAAGGGGTGCGGGTGCATCTCAGTACCGCATTTCGTTTTTTGCAACGCCAAGGCATTCGTTCAGTAAAAGTATTGGCGCAGCCGCCAATGCCAGATGAAAATAGCGTTCCAGTGCTACTGAACTGAGTTTTGCCTCGAGTTCTTTGAAGTACGGCTCGGCGCTGAATTTGCATTCTTGGCTGGATTGTCCAAGCCACGGGTGCGCCAAGTAACGGGCAGCCGCCTCGAGTTGGTTTTCGCGTAGAGACAGCGCTGCAAAACTCAGTAAGCAATGGTAGTACAGCACTTCTGCGCCTAGCTCGAGTGCCATTTGAGTGGCTTGGAAAGCGCAGTCTTTGGCGGGTTGGTGCATTTGAAAATGCAGGTAGACTTCGCACAAACAATTTTGGCTGTTGATGATACCTCGAGTATCTTTGAGTCGTTGGCGCATGGACAGGGCTTGTTCGTGGATACGCATGGACTCGAGGCGGTTGCCGTAATCCCATTCGAGCATGGCTAGGTTGGCGGTCAGTTGGGCGACTCCTTTGACATCGCCGTGTGGGCGGCGTAACTCGAGGCTTTGCTGATAACCAGTGCGGGCAAGTTCAATGTTTTGGGTCATATGGTCTATTACCGCAATGTTGTTATGCAACTTAGCCCTCGAAAGGGCTTGGCTCTGCCCAAGGTGTTCAATCGCTTCTTGGTAACGGTTGCGCCCCAACTCGAGTTGCCCTCGGCGCACCGCCACCACGCCGAGCAAGTGCAAGGCTTTGGCGCACAGTGCCGAATCTTGATGCAGCCGCGCTAAGCGTAAAGTATCCAAGAACAGGGTTTCGGCTCGTTCGGAATTGCCTTTTTCAAAAGCAAGGTCGCCAATGTACAGCAGCGCTCGAGCCTCGCCGATTTGATCGCCAGCGAACAGATGCGCTTCTAGGGTTTGTTCCCAGATCAGTTGGCTTTCTGTGTAATCGCCAGTGCTAAACAGCGCCATCGCTTGCGCCTCGAGTGTATAGCGGTGGTTGTGCAATTCCAATGCCTGTGCAATCTTTTGCAGGGCATCATGTCCGCGCCCGAGCTTGGTTTCACACCATGCGATCAGGGTCAGAATGGCACTTTGGAGCGTGCTTGGCATCTCAGTATCGGTTTTCAGGAAACCCAGTGCATCTTGGTACAGCTCGAGGTTTTCGATTGCTTGCCAGTATAACCACACCATCTGCTCGAGTTGTTGCCATGCGGCTAATTGATTGGCAGTTTGCCAAGCAGCTTTGAGTTGATGCCAAGCCAAGCCAAGTTGCTGCCAGTTTTTGCTTTGCTGCATGGATTCTAGCCAGCGTTGATGTTCGTGAATAAATTGCCATTGGGTTTCTTTGGTACGGTATGGCTCGAGGAATTGGCGAATCAGTTCATGCAGTGTCAGTTGTTCTTGCTCTATTTGAAGCCAGCCACGTTGTTGTAAACCCTCGAGCGTATCGGCTGAATTTGGACAAAGCCGCATGAAAAACAAAACTGAAATCTGATTGGGCAACACCACCAAAGTTATCAAAATGTGTTTTTCTATTGGGCTGAGTCCATTCCAACTGGTCTCGAGGATTTTGGTAAGACTTGGCTTTGAACCTTTTAAGAAGACCCGTTGCAATCCCGCAAGGTCGTATTGCTGAGCGGCTGCGCCGAGCATTTCTAAGCCAAGCGGTAAGCCCTGAACTGCTGTGCAAAGTTGGTCAATCAGTTCAAGGTTGTCTGCCACAAAATCAGGGCGAACCCGTTTAGTCACTGCCAAGAACAACTGCGCCGCCTCGGATTGTGCAAAACCACCAGAGGAAAAATCCAAACCTTTGAGACTCAGCACTTCGCCAGTCTCGAGCATTGGCTCACGACTGGTCAACCACCACTGAACGGCGCTGACCGAATCCACCCAGTTTTGCAGAAGTTCTCGAGCCTCGAGATTGAGATGTTCGGCGCTGTCGAGTAGCACCAGCCCGCCTCGAGCCTCGAGGGCTGCGACAAGGCGCTCCTCGAGCCATGCGCCTTGCAGTCCGAGGGCTTGGGCAACCACAGCTTGAAATGCCTCGATGGAAACCACATGTTGCAGTCCAATCACCAGTGGATTCTGGGATTGCAACGCCTCGAGTGCCAAACGAGTCTTGCCTGAGCCGCCCAAACCAATGATTGAAACCAAGCGCACATCTGGCTTTTCTGCCAACAAACGAAGCCGCTCGAGTTCTTTACTTCGACCAAAAAAAGCTGTTTGGCGGGGCTGATGAGCCGACTCGAGCTGCCAAAAAAGCGTTTGGGTGGTTTGACTTGGCAATGCGCCGAGTTCTTGCAGCAGCAAGCCTTCAAAGCGTTTGTACCAACGCCGACCATCGGCATCAAAACCATGTTCTTTGCACCAAGCCAGTGCCATTTGTAAGTCTTGCTCGGAGTATGGATCGCGGCTGAGCAAGCGCTCGAGCCAAAACAATGCCATGCTCACCTCGAGTTGAGGCAAACTACGCCAAATCGCGGCTTTCCATGCTTCAAACACCAGTTGCCGTTGTTGTTCGCGCCACTCGAGCAGTGCGTTTTGTTTGCAAGAAATTTCAGAAAGCAGCACTTCCCTCGCCAAATCCATGGCGGTCAAATCATCGCCAGAACCAAGGGCTGTCCAAAAAGCCTGCCAATCGCTGGGAATATCCAAATACACCATCTGCCCGTCAAAACGCAGCGCCGAGCCGAACTGACCACTTTTAAGCTGTGACAGCGCCATTCGCAAATTGGCTTTGGCTCGAGCCTCGTTGCTGTCTAACCAAAACAGATGGCGCAGTGTTTCTCGAGAAACACCATTAGAACACGCCAAGACCAAGAGCAACCAATCCAGTTGCTTTGTGCCGAACGACTGAAATTGACCACGATGACGCAGCTTAGGAGAGCCAAACACCTGTATAAACCACGCCATACTCGAGTGTACAAGAAAAACCGTTAGACTACACCAAGATGATTGAAGCGATTTTATTTGACATGGACGAAACCCTGATTTTGGATGAGGCTGTTGTGCGACGTGCTTTCCGACACACTGCCCAAACTGTTACTCGAGATGACGCGTTAGCCCTTGTACTTTCCTATGCTGCTGAAGGTAACGCACGGCGTTATTGGAAAAACCTGCCACCACTTGCGCTCGAGTATGCCAATCGGATTGGACACAGTGCGCTCGAGGGTCTCTGGGCAGAGTACAACCTCAACCTCGAGCCAGAAAAAATCCTACACCAAGAAATGCAGCGCATCCGTGTGATGGCTTGGGCAGATGCACTCGAGGAAACCGATTTGGATGGTGATGCTGTAGAGCTTTCGGAGCGTTGGATTGCCCTGCGCTCGAGATACCCACTTTACCCCGATGCCGATACCTTGCTGGCAAATTTATTTGGAAAGTACAAACTCGGCATTGTCACCAATGGCGTGGCTGGATTGCAACGCAAAAAGTGGCACGGAAGCGGTTTAGAGACTTGGTTTGACGCGGTTGCCATTTCGGGCGAGGTTGGCATTGGCAAACCCGAGCGCGGTATTTTTGAATGGGTGGCTAAGGAACTCGACGTACCCCTCGAGAACTGCGTTATGGTTGGTGATAACTCAGACCGCGATGTCCAAGGCGGTATCAACGCAGGCATGAAAACCGTCTGGCTCGAGCGTGGATTTAAGCCCAAAACAGTTGGTGCTGATTTCGAGTGTAAAGAACTGCTCGAGATTCTGCCTTGGCTCGAGCAGTTGGCTAGTGAAAATTGAAACAATGGATTTCAAAAGCGGGCGAGGCACGCCTCGCCCCTACGGTTCGATTGGATTTATGCGGATTATTTGCGAATGCGTACCAAGTCGTTTAATACGCCATCTAAACCATTGGTAACAGTCAGGGTTTGAACTTTTTCAATGATTCGCTCGAGTGCCTCGAGTTCTTTAAGGCGGAGTGCCACTGGGTTGTCTTCCATGACTTTAGCGGTGTTTAGCAAATTGCGGGTCGCAGCCGTTTCTTCACGGCGACGAATCAAGTTGGCTTGGGCTTGCTTCTCGGCTTCGACCACCTTAGCCAGAATGGTCTTCATTTCACCGGGCAAAATAATGTCTTTCACTCCAACACTCTCAAGTTGCAGGGTCAGCGCCTCGAGTTTCGGGCGTACCAGTGCGGCAATATCGGCATCCAAAGCCGTTTTTTCCTCGAGCAGCGTATCCAAGGTCTTTGTGCCAATCACGCTGCGAAGCGCAAATTGCAGTTCTTTGTACAAGAATGCCACAAAGTCTGTTACTTGAGCAAAGGCTTGCAGTGGCTCGAGAACACGGTAACTAGCAGTCAGGTTGACCCGCAATGCCACTTTATCTTTGGTCAGGATTTCCTGCCCGCCTACCTCGAGAACTTGCAGGCGCAAATCGGTGGCTGCCACCCGCACACTGCGACCAGTTTTCCAAAACGCATGAACCCCTACCTCGAGTGGTCGCTCGAGTTTACCGTCTAAGAACAGCGCTCCTTGGTGGTACTCTGGCACAAGGGCGTACTCGATGAATGCCTCGAGCGGTGTGCCTTTGGCGTTCTTACCAAGGCTTTGGGGGACGTTTAGGTCGCTCGTCTCGAGGATTTCGACTTTGGTGGCATTGTCGAGCATCACCAAAGTATTGCTGCTTGGTGCAAAGGCGCTGATAATGGCTGCACCGCGACGCACCACAGCAATTTGAGTATCGCCAAGTTCTAAGCGCGTGAATTGCTCGAGCCAGACTGGGTTTTGAGCCAGAATAGCCTCTGCCACGTTTTTTGCCAGTGGTGCTTCCACAGATTGCATGGCGACAGCAACATCCTCGAGTCCACGCCAATACACACGACGCTCACCGCTTTTTACAAGGTCTTGAACAATGCCGCCTCGAGTCACAACCGCAAATTGCAAAGCCGCAGGGGCAACTTCGGTGAAGTATTTGGTGAGGACGGCTTTATTTCGCACTTGGGCAAGAACTGCACCAGTCTCCAGCAGAACCCCAGCTTGGATGTTCAAATTCACGATTTTTAGCGCCGAGAAGCCTTTCCAGAACAGCACTTGGCTGTTTGGAGCAACCACATCCAGCACCTCGTCACCGCGAATAAGAAGCGCCACCTCGAGCGCGGCGGTTTTGACTACCTCAAAGTGCTTTGCCACCACGTCGGGACGTTGCTCGAGTAAAAAATTGGTCAACCCGTGTTCCAAACGGGTCTCGAGGGCAAAGCGTTCAGCTTGGTAGCCGCTACCATAAACGGTATTCGCGCCTGCCTCGAGAATGCGAATAAAACGCCCATAGCGGGTCAGGATGGCTTTTTCGGTGTGTTGAATTGGGAAATTTTGAATCATGATTACCTCAGGTTAAAGATGAAAGGTTAAAGGTCAAAGGTTAAAGGTTTAACGCAGGAAAGGCTTTCCTCATTTCTCTTTCTTCTTTCCTCTAGGTTCTTGCCTTCCCCGTCTCGGGTATTTCAAATCACGCATGGACATTTTGGCGCGTGTTCGCTGGGCTATAAGCGGCTCGAGCCAATGATCTACTCGAGGTGCGCTTGAAGGTGGGCGAATCGGTGCTTGGTGCCGATGTGCGACTCGAGGCTTTGGGCTTAAAGCGGTTGCTTTGGGTTTCCCCTTGGCTTGGCTGGTAGCACTAGGCAACTCGATACAGGGCGGGTGGTGCGTTGGAGGACGATTTTTGTTATCGCCGAGTAAAGGAGTTTATGGGAATCGAACCCATGACCTTCGGTTTCTAAGACCGACGCTCTATCCAAGTGAGCTAAAACTGGTAGAAAATGCAGGGATTGAACCTGCGACCTCTCGAGCCGAACTCGAGTGCGATACCGCTTCGCCAATTTTCTGATTGCTTAAAGGAATCGAACCTCTCAAACCCTGTGCGGGTTGCTTACCAAAGAAGCGCTGATCTCGAGTGCGGAATGCAAGCAAGCATAGCTCTATTGCACCGATGAGGCATACCGAACCTCTTCTCCCAAGGCACGCGATTTCGAGCTGAGTGTACTCGAGGTGGTTTGGGTTTCACATCAGGGTTATGGCGTAGGTGGCTAAGCGATTTGGCTCGGCTTGATTGGTTTATCTTGAGGGGGTTTTGCTGCGTTTGTTTTTTCACATCTAGGTTTTCAGGTATCCACTATAATCTTGTTTATGAAACTCACTTTATTAACTGCCACTCTGGTTTCCTTTGGCTTGGTGGCTTGTCAGGACAAACCAGCGGTGGTGACAAGTCCACCTGATAGCAGCACTCCAGCTCTGACATGGTCAAACCCTGCCACATGGGGTGGTAGCATCCCCACTTCCTCGAGCGAAGTGGTCATCCCCGCAGGAAAACGCATTGTCCTAGATGTTGATGCAACCGTCAAGAACATCACTGTGCTTGGCACTCTTGAACTCAAAGACACCCCGTTAAAACTCCAAGCAAATTTTATTTCAGTCACGGGAGCATTTAGGGCTGGCAGTGCGATCAATCCATTCTCGAGCCAAGCCACGATTACCCTGACTGGTTCAAACACCGAGAACATCGGCAACATGGGTTCAAGGGGCATCATGGTCATGGGTGGCGAGATTTCAATTTATGGTATTGCGCCAAAAGTGGCTTGGACAAAGTTAGCTGACCACGGCGCAGCCGGAGCGCTCGGTTTATCCTTGCTCGAGAACACAGGTTGGAAAGCTGGCGACCAAATTGTGGTTGCGCCAACTGATTTTTACAACGATGGGAATTTCCAAAAAACCCCAGAAACTGAACTGCTCGAGGTACAAAGCAGCACTGGCTCGAGTGTTGCTTTGAAAAACGCTTTATCCAAATTCCGTTGGGGCAAGTTGCAGTATGCCACCGAAAACGGCATGAGCTTAAGCCAAGGCAATATTTCTCTGCCAAGCACCGCAGGACGAGATACTTACGGCACAACCATTCCGACGATTTTGGATGAACGTGCCGAAGTTGGCAACTTGACCCGCAACATTGTGATTCAAGGCGCGGATGATGCCCTGTGGCAGCAGCAAAAATTTGGCGCTCATATGATGATTATGGGTAATACATCCAAAGTCAACCTCGAGGGAATTGAATTTCGTCGCGTCGGTCAAGCTGGTAAGTTTGGGCGTTACCCAGTGCATTTTCACAACATGAGTTACGACTCGAGCGGCAAAGTGCTTTCTGATGCAACAGCTACCTTAAAAAATTCAAGCATCTGGAATTCATCGCAACGCTGCATTGTGATTCACGGTTCAAACGGCGTGAAAGTACAAAATAATATTTGCTATGACATTCGTGGTCATGCGATTTTTCTCGAGGATGCGGTTGAACGTCGAAATGTACTCGAGAAGAATCTGGTCTTAAAAGTACGCGAGCCATTATCAGGTGCGGCTGCCCCAAGCACTTGTCCGATGCAGAATGTCTTTGGTGGCAACGAACGCAATTGTGCGCTGCTGATCCATGAACGCCGCGACGGACAAGCCAGTGGTTTTTGGTTGGTCAATCCCGACAACACCGTTCGGGGTAATGCTGTGGCTGATGTGACTGGTCATGGTTATTGGTTGGCATTTCCAAAAACCACCTTGGGTGTGAACAGCAAAGTCAAACTCGATCCATATACCAACGACCAAGGACAAGTGGTAGGCGCCCGTCCCGAACGAATGCGCTTTGGGATTTTTGAAGATAATATAGCGCACACCATTCAAAACAATGGTATTTTCCTCGACGACCCACCAACCGATAAGCGCGGCACAGATGGAAATGTGCTTGGCGAAACCGAGGGTGCAAAATATATCCCAATGACCGATGGCAAAGACTGGGGATATGATTTTACCAAGTGGGAACGCTTTACCTTAGCTCGGGTCACGGTGTACAAAACAGGCAATTACTGGGGCGGTGGCGGTGGCATTTGGAATCGCAACAGTTACCCCAATTTCCTCGAGTGGGTCTCGGCAGATCATCAAGGAGTTTGGTTCGCTGGGGCTGGCGATGATGGTTTAATTG
>JAAFJQ010000178.1 GCA_013298185.1 Deinococcales bacterium | reverse complement strand
ACAACGGGAGTGGTTGGGGAACTGCTGTCTATGTATGACCCAGCTAAGTGATCGCCGCTGTTATCAAGTCCGATACCATTTAAGGTAACAGAACCAAAAACCATTTTCAGGCGGTAGCCATCGCCGTTGGTCGTAGCGGTCAGTGTGCCTGAATAGCGTGTGCCACTGCCATCTGGGATGACTCCAGTCAGTGCGTATGTACCATCAAAAACTAAACGCGTTTGTGCTTTTGATTGGGTCAGAACACTCGAGAAGGCTACGGTAGCAAGGGCGGCTAAACAAAGTTTGAGTGGATTTTTCATAAGTACTTCCTTTCATAGACCACGTTAATGATTGAGCGTCGTTTCAGCGTCGTTTGAGTGCCGCACTGAGTAACTCCCTGAAATGAAAAAGCGAAAAATAGTGGGCAAAGCGAGGAAATTTAGCATATAACATTCACAAACTTACAATAATCGTGAATATATTCACATACTATACTACTATTTACGATCTCTGACTTGAGAGTCAAACATCCAACCCCATTCATGCCAGCAAAATCATCCAACACGAACTTGGCAAAAGGCTTCATGGTCAAGTTGCTCACTGGCAACCTTATGCCGATGCGCTTTGATAACCTGCCCATGATCGAGCAGAAAAGAACCCGGCATTTGCAACCCATCGCCGTGCATCCAACCCAAACCATGACCACGCACGATACCTGCTTCAAAACCACGCAGCCAAGATGCCAAGCCAAAAAGTTGCCCAATCGTGCCGCGCCGCAACTCGAGGGCAGCGTAGACTTGTTTGTCAGGGTCAACCACCCGTTCGAGGTCATGCAAACCAAATTTCCCCAGCATGGCAGGGTCATCCTCGAGCAGCAATAAAATGATTTGATGGCTGGATTCGATTGTTTGCCGCTTTGCTTGGAGTTCCGCCATGGTTTCACGGCAAAAAGTACAACCAGAATGGCGCAGTGCCACCAACAAGGTTTTACCTTGGGTCGCTTGCCATAAACTCCGCCCTCGAGAAGTTTGAGTCTGCTCGAGGGTGATTTGCAGTTCTCGAGGCACAAATGCCAAATTGTGTTGGTATGCCCCGCGTAAAATCAGGAAAAACGGAATCCACCAGATAACATCATTGGTGATGTTATTCCACGCAAATGCCAACGGCAGTTGATCGGTTGCCACAGCGTAAACCATGCCCAGTGGTCCAAGAACTTTGCCAATAAAGCCAACCAGCACAATGCCCCAGAGTTTGTACGGGTCAAAAGCAGCTAAAAAATACCCAATCGCATAGCATCCGACCATCAGCCCCACCGATTGCCACAGTGGCAGGTATTTGGGAGCTTCCATCCCAAGCAAGTCAAAACTCATTTTGGGGAACAGCCCCACCCACAAACCCCATAAGGCATTGTACAAAGCTGCGGCGAGTAACGTATACGACATCCAACGCGGGTGTTTCACATGATTCATTATGCACTTAGCCGACACAGAAAACTTGGTGTGACGACAAAAAGAAATGGTAAGCAGGGCTGTGAAATTTATAGATTGATGTTGTCGAAAATCTCAATAATTTAATCACAAACTTGAACTAATCGTGAATCTTTTCACTTAATAGTGCCTTCAAAAGTGGTCAGGTCAAATTCTCTTGAAGTGGCTATCTGTTTTTGAAACGCTTCGCCATACAATCAGACCATGAATCAAATGGATACCATCCGTACCGCACTAAAAAGCCAATATCACACATCATTAGCCATGTTCCAAGAAGCCCTCGAGCGCTGCGATGAAAGTCTTTGGTTTGATACCAAAGCCGTCAATGCGTACTGGCAAGTTGCCTACCACGCACTTTTTTATGTGCATATGTATCTGCAACCAGACTTAAAATCGTTTCAGGCTTGGGAAGGGCATCAAAAAGACGTGCAGTACGCCAACGGAATTGCAGGCACACCAAAGAAAGACAGTCCATTGCCACTGCTACCGACTCCATACACAAAAGCCCAAGTTCAAGCCTTTTTGGATACATGCCAAAGCATGGTTGACCCTTTTATAGACAGCGTTGACCTAGCCAACCCAAAAAGTGGTTTCCCGTGGTATTCCTGCTCGAAACTCGAGCATCAGATCATTTCAATACGACACTTGCAGCACCACACTGCCCAACTCGGCGATAAGTTACGAAACGCTGGCAGCACAGGTCTCGAGTGGCAGGGACACTTGTAGAGGAAAGGAAAAAGAGGAAAGTAAGAACCTTACTTCCTCCTTCCACGAGCATTACTTCAGTTTGATGTGCAAGTCACTGAGTTGCTTTTCGTCCACTGGGCTTGGTGCATCTGCCATGATGTCAACGCCCTTGGCATTCTTGGGGAAGGCAATCACATCGCGGATGGTTTCAACACCCGCCATAACAGCCACCATGCGATCCAAGCCCCATGCGATACCACCATGAGGCGGCGTGCCGTACTCGAGGGCTTCCATGAAAAACCCAAAGCGTTCTCGAGCCTCGGCGGTAGTGAAGCCAATGGCATTGAACATTTTCTCTTGGACTTCGGGGTTATGAATACGGATACTACCACCACCGACTTCATAACCATTCAAAACCAAGTCATAGGCTCGAGCTTTCATGCTACCCATTTCTGGTGTACCGAATTTCGGTAAATCCTCGAGGCTTGGGCTGGTGAACGGATGGTGCATAAAAGTAAAGCGCTGATTGTCCTCGTCCCACTCGAGCAGTGGGAAATCCACCACCCAAGAAAAATGAAAACGCGGCGCATCAGCCGCAATCAATTTCAGTTCGTCACGCAAGGCAAGACGTACCGCGCCTAACGCCTTCAAAGCCGTGTCTTTGGAATCTGCCCCAAACAATAAAGTCTGTCCAGCCACCGCACCTGTGACCTCGAGCAAACCCGTGCTTTCGGTAGGGGAGAGGAACTTAGCAATTCCACCCTCGAGACCCGAAGCAGCCACTTTTGTCCACGCCAAGCCCTTTGCACCATTTTGCTTTGCCACTTGCTCAAAGGCTTCGATTTGTTTGCGGGACAACTCGGCTGGTGCAGTCAACACCCGCACCGTGCCGCCCATCTCGAGGGCAGTTCTGAACACCGCGAAACTCGAGTCAGCCATCAGGCTCGAGGCATTTTTGATTTCCACTCCAAAGCGTTGGTCTGGTTTGTCCGAACCAAAACGGTCAAGGGCATCGGCGTAACTTAAGCGCGGTAAGGGGAGAGGTACATCCACATTGAGGGTTTGTTTAAACACATGTTGAATCAAGCGCTCGTTCAACTCGAGAACATCATCCACATCCACAAAACTCATTTCAATATCAAGTTGGGTAAAATCGGGTTGTCGGTCAGCCCGAAGGTCTTCATCGCGGAAGCAGCGAGCGATTTGGAAATACTTATCGAAATTGGCAATCATCAAAAGTTGCTTAAAAAGCTGCGGGCTTTGTGGCAAGGCGTAAAAATTCCCAGCGCTGGTTCTCGAGGGAATCAAGTAATCCCGAGCGCCTTCAGGGGTGGATTTGGTCAGCATTGGGGTTTCAACACTGATGAAGCCTTCGGCATCCAAGAACTGGTAAATGCTCGAGATGGTCTTATGGCGCAAGCGCAGGGCTTCGCGCACTGGCTCACGGCGCAAATCCAAATATCGGTATTTCAAACGAATTTCTTCAGCAGCCGTGACAGGTGTGCCATCCACTGGAAAAGGTATTGGCTTGGAGCGATTCAGAATGACAATGCTTGAAGGAATAACTTCAATCGCACCCGTGGCATAAGCACCAGATTTGTTCTGCTCAGCTCGAGCTTGCACTGTACCTGTGACCTCGAGAACAAATTCGGACTTACATTGGTCAGCCGTGGCAAAGCACGGATTGCTCGAGTCAACCGTGATTTGCACAATACCCGTGCGGTCGCGCAGCACGATAAAACGGGTGTCAGGAAACTCCCGAACTCGAGACACCCAACCGTTTAAGGTTACGCTCGAGCCAACGTCTTTTTCGCTTAAGTCATTGCAATACTGAGTTCGTTTCATCGAAGCAGCATATCAAGAGCGATTAGGGCATGGAATCCCGAGAAGCAGTATTCTAAAAAGGTGCAAGAATTTCTGACCAAAATTGCTCGAGCCTATGAACGCTTTGAGCAAGAATCGAACACATGGCTGAAAAGCTACACGGCTTCGGGTGGTCAGGTTTTTTGCAAAGCTGGTTGCTTTCATTGTTGCAATTTACCGATTCAAGTCAGCCTAGCCGAAAGCCTGTACACCGTCTCGAGACTCGAGCCAGAGCAGCAAAAAGCCATGCAGACCCGAGCTTACAAGGTAATCGAAAATGCCAAGACCAGCGAAAGTTGGGACATGTACTTCGAGCGTCACCGCCAAGAAATTGGTTACTGCCCACTGCTCGAGAACGGCAAGTGCAGCGCCTATGATGCCCGCCCCGCCCGTTGCCGCGATACGTTCAGTGCTTTTGACTCGAGGTTTTGTGCGGTTGGCACACTCGAGAATTTAAGCAAAAAAGAACACCTCGAGTACCAACGCCAAGTCAGAAAGCACCCTGCTACCGATGGGCAAACCCATTACATTCAACCGCTCGAGGATATAGGCGCAAGTATTTGGGAAACCGCCAGCCAAGCCATGCGCCAAGCGTGGGGTCTCGAGGTTTGGGGGGATTTTTGGGTGCTGACTGCACTGGCAGCCGACGAAACATTTATGGAAGCAATTTGGGCTGGTCAAGGCAAAAAAGCCATTTCTCGAGCCAAAGCTCTTGGCTTATGGCATCTCGAGATTGTGCAATTTTCATGACGCACTCAAGACCAATCAATCATGGCTTCTGGAAATGCCAAGCAAGCAAATGACTGATTGACAGGAATGGTTAATCTGCTCTGATACTCGAGTCCATCAGGGTCTCGGAACACCTCGAGTTGATTGCGCTGTAAATTCAAGATCCAATATTCTGCAATACCATCTCGAGCATACAAAAAGCTCTTAAAAACCCGATCCCGTTCCAATGAAGTATCGGCTACCTCGAGCAGCAAAAAAACCTCTTCTGGCATGGTATAACTTTCTTCACCAGCTCCTAACTGGGTCAGCATCACATCTGGATGCGGACGACCATCGTGGGGTAATTCTATTGGGACTTCAGAATAGACTGTTGCCAGTCCAGAGAACTGCAAAAGCATTCGGTCATAGATACGTTTCACTCGGGTATAGTGCGGTGGCTTCATGACTTCACGCTCCAAAATCAGACCATCCAACAACTCCACTTTTTGGTCATCGAACACACCTGCGGCAATCATGCGGTCATAATGTGTTAAATCAACCCGTAGCAAAGGCATCGGAATTGCTCCTCTGGTGATTGGAGGTTCAAGAAGCGCGGTCATGAGCTAATCATACTCTTGGAGAGCCAGCTCACCAAATCTTCAAAAGGCACACTTTCTTGTTCTCGAGTGACCACATTTCGCACACTCAAAACCCCTGTTTCACGTTCGTTGCTGCCAACAATCACCGCGAATCTCGAGCCGAACTTCTCAGCATCGGCGAGGGCTTTGCCCATGCCTTTCACTTTATAAGCACACAATGCCTGCCCAATACCGCGCACGGCTCGAGCCACGTTTTGAGCGTAGAGCATACTCTCGGCATCCAATGGAATCACATAGACCAATGGTTTCTCGAGCGGCGGAGCAGTGATTTTCTCGGCTTCCATTGCCAGAATCACCCGCTCAGCTCCACAACCCCAACCCACGCCGGGGGTGTGCTGCCCACCAAGAATCTCGGCGAGACCATCGTAACGCCCACCTGCCAGAATCGTGCTACAACCCGCCATCTCGGGCGAGTTGTGAATAAACTCAAAGGCTGTACGGCGATAATAGTCCAAGCCTCGCACGATACTCGAGTCAATCACAAATGGGATACCCCACGCTTTTAAGCATTCCTGCACCGCCTCAAAGTGTTCTCGAGCCTCCGCGCCTAGAAACTCGAGCATGGGTTTGACCTTTAACTCGAGCAGCAGGGCTTGATCTATTTTTTCTTTACTATCCAGAATCCTCATTGGATTCAAAACCAAACGTTCCTGTGAATCTTTACTCAATTTCTCGAGAACAGGGGAGAGGGTATCGCGCAAATACTGGTTATACGCAGCTCTGTCCTCTGGATCGCCAACTGAGCCAAGGTGAATCTCGTAATCTTTCACCCCAAGGCTCGAGAGGAGCTGCACCCCCGCATCAATGATTTCCGCATCGGCAAGGGCATCGGGCAAGCCTAGGATTTCAAAACCAACTTGGTGGAATTGCCGTTCGCGTCCACGTTGCGGCTTCTCGCCACGAAACATCGGCTCAAACGTCCAGAACTTAACTGGTGTGGGCTTTGAGGCAAAACCATGCTCGAGGTACGCCCTGACCATGCCAGCCGTGGCTTCAGGGCGCAAGCAGAGGTTACGTCCGCCTCGGTCGGTAAAGGTGTACATTTCTTTTCGCACAATGTCCGAGGAGTCGCCTACGGCTTTAGAAAAAACCCCAACATCCTCAAAAACAGGCGTATGGATTTCACCCGCTCCGAAGCGCTCGAGGACTTCTCGAGCCTTATCTTGCACCAAGCGCCACTTAGCGGAATCTTCGGGGAGTCTATCGAATGTGCCTTTGATGGTTTGAAACTTCATAAGGCTGATTCTACGTTGCCAGCCCAATAAAAAGAATAAGGACGAAAGCCTAGTGCCTTCGTCCTCTCGAGAACCAGCTTACTTGGTGATGCTGTATGCCATGGCGTTGCTTAAGACCCCGCCAACGTTGACAAAGACAAAACTGCCACCAGTACGGGCATCTATTGGAATTCTGATTTGAATTTCCGAAGCACTCCAAGAAACCACATCGGTAGCACTCGAGCTAATGCCATTTTTGCCAAATGGATCAGCATTAAACAACACCACACCATTATCCTTGCTGCCAAGGTAACGTCCTTGAATGGTGACCGTCTCACCGACTTTGGCGGCTTCGGAGAGCTTAAATATCACTGGGCGCAACGAAGGGCGGTTTGCATCAGGAGCGCAAGATGTAAAAGCGAGCAGGGCGACAACACCGATCAGTAATAACTTCATTTCATGACCTCCAAAAAGAATGGGCTTGTTGACATATTGAAAAGGACTTCAACTCGAGAAAACTGGTGCTACGCCTTGCATTCTAACGCAAAATTGTGTTCTGTGTGCAAGATTGGCAAATGCCTTACTTTTCAAAGACGGTGCTGGTACTCCAAAGCACGCGGTTATCCCGAGAAAAGAAGTTCCCAATGCGGTTATTGGCAACGGCTAACACATCTGGTTTGGTAATCAGAATCACGGGCATGTGCTTAGCAAACAGCACTTGCCATTCGTCATACAAGGCTTTGCGGCGGTTCTGGTCGCCCAGACGTTCGGCTTCATCAAAAATCTGATAGATGCGGCGTTCGTATGGAAACATGTTCTTGGTGTTGATTGGATCACCTGGCTTAGCGGGTTGCAAGCTCTTACGCCAGTAATTCAAACCGCGTCCTGGTTGCCAAATGTCTTTGCGAAGCTGCGGATCGGGTTGGTCGCCAAAAGTCAGCAAAATACTGTCGAAGTTACCCGCCTGCCCAGTTCCTAGTACCGTATTGCCTGCCACACCGCGCAAGTTCACACGAATACCAATTTGTTTCAGGTCATTTTGAATAATTGCCGCCATCGAAGGGGCGACGCTCGAGTCAGCCGCGTGGGTCAAGGCAAATTCAAATTGTTTACCTGATGTTAAATTCCGCACACCATCACCATCGGTATCTCTTAAGCCCATGCTGTCCAGCAAGTCCGAAGCTGCTTTGAGGTTCCAATTTGGAAAGTATTGACGGGTGTTGAAATACCAATCCGAAATCGGCGCAACCCCATGTCCGGGTAGGCTGGCAAGACCATTGAAGACATTTTCAATGATGCGCTCGCGGTTCAGGGCATTGTTCATGGCTTGACGGAAGCGAATATCACGGAAGGCTTTGGCTAATTCAGCATCGGCGGAATCAAAATTAAATGACCAATGCCAAGGTGGGCTGTTTAAACCAATGCCACGCACCACACGGATTTTCTGGTCGCGTACCTCGGCGGCTTTGAGGTCGGGGAATTGCGCCCCAGTAATCGTCAGGCTATCGAGCGTTCCGGCTTTCAGTTGGGCAATCTGAGCTTCTGGAGAGTTAATCACCAAATACTCGAGACGATCCGTGTACGGCAATTGATTATCCGAAGGGTCTTTGCGCCAAGAATTGGGATTACGGGTCAGGGTGACTTTTTGATTCGCCACGTAATTCGAGAGCATAAACGGACCTGTGCCAACAATCTCGGATAACCTCGAGTCGGTAGCCCAAGCCCTGGCAAATTCAGCCGGTTTACCAATCGGGTCAAACTGCTCGAGTTTATGCTTCGGCATGATTGGGAAGAAAGTCAGCACATTCAGAATCGCGCCGTACTGCACAGGCATGACCACGCGGAAGGTGCGATCATTCACTTTTTGGAACTTCAAGGCTTGCCCCCCAAGGCGCAACTGAGCCGTGAAATTGGCGCGTAGGTTGGCATTGTTCGCCAGTGAATCCACCGTAAAAATCACATCATCGGCGGT
>JAAFJQ010000177.1 GCA_013298185.1 Deinococcales bacterium | reverse complement strand
CAGCCCAAATTGGATTGGTGATACACCCGTGACGTACACCATGACTGCCCAAATTGCCAATGGCGACGTGGTCAATGTCGGCGCGGTGACTTTTAGCACCCACACTGGAACGCATGTGGATGCACCGTGGCATTACATTGCGGATGGCGCTAAACTGCACGAAATCCCACTCGAGACTTGGATTGGGGCTTGTGTGGTGATCGAAGCGCTTGGGGTGAATGCCTTAACCCCAGATTTGCTCGAGAAAACCGATTTAACTGGTGTCAGCAAGGTTTTATTTAAGACAGGGCAACCGAATGCTTGGCAGACCTTCCCGCTTGAATGGGCAGTGGTTGACCCAAGCCTGCCGCCGTACTTGGCAGCTCGAGGGATTTCTTTAATAGGCACAGATGCCCCAAGTGCCGATACCCTGACCAGCCAAGACTTACCCGGACACGCGGCACTTGCCAAAAGTGGGGTCTGTATCCTCGAGAGCCTAGCGCTTGATGGTGTACCGGCTGGACATTACCGTTTGGTCTGCCTGCCGTTGAACCTCGAAGCAGCAGATGGAGCGCCAGCTCGGTGTATTTTAGAGTGATGTTCTTTTTTTCGCACCAACTCGAGATTCGTTTCCGTGACATTGACGCACTGGGTCATGTCAACAATGCCGTGTATTTAAGTTATTTGGAGCAAACCCGAGCCAAGTACCTTTTTGCTTTGGGTTTACGAGGTTCGCACCCAACCACAATTTTGGTCAGCAATGAAATAGATTATCTCCGCCCTGTGCTGCTGCATGAAAGCCTTGAAGTGAAGATGCGCTGCGCTGAGATTGGGCGTAAAAGCCTGAAATTCGAGTACGAAGTCTATGCCAACGCGCAACTCGCAGCTCGAGCCAAAAGCGTGCATGTCTGGTTTGATTTTGAAACCCAAGTCAGCATTGCTGTGCCACCAGAAGCAATTGCCAAACTCGAGGCTTTAGAGCAGCGAACATTGGTGATTTAAGTATCTCACGCTTTCATTTTAGATTTTTCAAAAAGCGGCAAATCTACCATTTCAGCGTGAGATACGTTGACCTTACTCCTGTTAGTCGGAAATGTTTTAGCAAAAAACGCTAAAACATTTCAGGGAGGTACTTAGCTGCGTTGTACCAAATCCTTAGCGGCGGCTTGCCAGTCCGCGAAGCGAAACGTAAAACCCGCCTCGAGTAAACGCTTTGGGTACGTAAAACGGCTTTTTAAGACCAACTCGGTTTCGGTCTGTAAGAACACTGCGCCAATCTCGAGCATCCAGTTTGTGCTGGGTAAACCAAAACCAATTTGACTGGCTTGACGAAACAACCGCATAAATTCGGCATTGGGCAGTGGCTTGGGGCTGCAAAGATTGACTGCCCCATCTATTGGTTGCTCGAGCAGAAACTGAATCGCTGCCACAAAATCGGTGTCGTGAATCCAAGAAATATACTGCTTGCCATTGCCCATTGTGCCACCCAAACCCGATTTGACCAAGTTGTGCAGCACCGAGAACACCCCGCCTTGGTCGGGCGACATCACCATGGCACTTCGCAGCGCAACTTTGCGGGTGTTGGGTGTTTGGGCTGCCTCGAGCGTGGCTTCCCATGCTTTTGCCACATCCACCGAAAAGCGCCATGTATCGGGCATGGCTTCTGCCCCGCCAAGCTGACCTGTCAGATCATCATTCGGCGCATCGAAACGATGGGTGTAAATCGTGCCGCTTGTGGCTTGTAGCCACACCTTGGGCGGATTTTTGGCTGCGGCAATGGCTTCTCCGATGATGCGGGTGCTATCAACTCGAGACTCGAGAATTTCACGACGATTTTTTTGGTTGTAACGACAATTGACGGTGCGCCCTGTTAAGTTGATAACAGCTTCTGCGCCGTCTATCAAGGTTGCCCAAGCGCCAAGCGTGGCTGCATCCCACTGCACATACTCGAGGTTTCCAACGGTTCGAGCTTGCCCCCTTGTCAGGATGACGACTTTGTACTTGCTTTTCAGTTCTCGAGCCAGCAATTGTCCGACTTGTCCTGTGCCACCCGCCAGGATAATGGTTTTCATGTTGTACCTACTTTATGGGTCAGCACTTCCCGAATTGCCCATGCCGATCCGACTGCCATCAGTGCCATCCAAAACAAACCAAAAGCAATAAAGAAACGAAAGAATGTGCTTTCGCCGCTTAGGTTTAGCCCGAGCAGACCACCACCAATCCCAAATAAAAATAAACAATTGAACAACAACGAGGCTGCCCAGCGCCAAACACTGGCGCGGTTGGTGAGTTTTGACTCGAGCCAATATCCCCGAACCAGTCCGTAACCAAAGAGCATCGGAAGCCAAGCTGCAACCATCCAAGGAACAACAAACATCAGTGCCAAAACAACCAGTCCTAGACCAGCATTGATATAAAAGACCCAACGTGCAAATAATTTTTTTTTCATGGTGTTCTCCTCTTCTCGAGACTGCTATTACATCAGCAGGGCATGGGCTTTTAAGAGCGAAAGTATTTTGCGTAGTACAGGTGTAACCAGAGGTTGAATAAGTGGTTGAGCCGTCAGTTTCAAGAGTTGTAGGGCTAACTCGAGCGCGGCTGTCACCAGTTTTTTGGTTTTTTCACCACCGCTTTGGTCGTGCAGAAAATACAACAGCATCCCCATTTGCAATGCCCAAAACGCCGTTGGAGCAAGTTCGTTGAGGTGTTCTGGGAGTTTTTCATCTGCCAGTGCCACCTTAAAAACATCCGTTCCTGCTTGGCGCAAATGGCTGGTGTGCGCCCCAAAAATTGAAAGTGGGTGTTCGGCATCGCCGATGTAACGCATGATCACCCCAAGCAGTTTTTGGTCGTGCTGCACAATCTCGAGTTTAGAAAAAAAGGCTTGCTCGAGTTTTTGTTTTAAGTTGTGCTTTTTTTGGTTAAATTCAATCACCAGACTGCTATGCTCGAGTTGAACCGCTTCGTAGTAAGCAGCAACAATCGCTTCTTTGCTGTCAAAGTGATGGTATGCCGTGCCGACTGCCATGCCACAAGCTGCGGCGATGTCGCGCATGGTGGTGATGTCAAAGCCTTTTTCTCGGAATAGACCCAGTGCAGTCCCTAGAATCTGAGCGCGGGTCAGTTCAGCTTTACTTTTGGGCGGATCGAGCTGGCTTTGGTCGGTGTTTTTGAATGCGTTCAATTTGAACATGTTCATAATTTACTTGAACATGTTCAAAAAGTCAAATAGGGTCAAGAAATAGCACCCAGCAAACCCGTAAGACTCTGTAAATGCAGATCGGCTTGCTGTACTTCTTCGCGCTGTGCGTGAATCACGCCCCAAGGACCTCGCTCGAGAAATACCGCTTTCATGCCCATTTGCTTGGCGGGTAGAACATCGTTGTCAAGCCGGTCACCAACATACGCAATCTGCGCTGGCTCGAGCTTGGTGAGTTCAATTATTTTTTCAAAAAAACGCAAATCTGGTTTTTCAACGCCCCAAGATGCACTCGAGGCAAGGTAATCCATCGGTAACTCGAGTTGGCGCAAAATAGTTTCAGCACGTTCAGGTTGATTACCAGAAATACCCACTTTGATTCTAGCTGCCTGCAACTGCTGTAAGCACGGCAGGGCATCGGGGTAGAAATCTGACAATTCAATGTCTCGAGGTGCAATACCTTCTTGTTGACGCAACAAAAAAGCAGCCTGATAAGTTGTACCAAGCACCTCAAAAACCTTGCGATGATGCCAATTGCGCTCAATCACCATGCCAAGTGCTGCAAAAAAAGTCAGACGCGGAATCTCCAGCACATCTGCCCAATGACCCCAATGTTCGTTTTCGCTGATCAGGGTTTCGCCAACATCAAAAAAAACAGCTTTTATCATGGTTCATGCCTCATTACGGGTTGGTCAGGTTGGGCGAGGCGGGCGAGGCAAGCCCCGCCCTTACGGTGAGTTTATTGCACACGTCCCGAGCTGGAAGCTAAAAACTCAGGGCATTTTATAACTTTCAGTCAGGGCTTTTAGGCGTGTGGCAAGCCCTGCTAAATCCTGCGCCGCGTTTTTACTTTGCGCCGAAGTATCCAAGGTGCTTTGGGCGTTGCGTTGTAAGCTCTGCATCGCACTCGAGATTTGCTGCATTCCAACACTGTGCTGCTCCACAGAAGCGCTGATCAAATGGGCATTCTGGGCAGCGTTTTCAATCGCGTTACTTAAGCGTTCAATCACTTCCGAGACTCGAGCAATACTTTCCACACCCGCATCTGCTACTTTAATACCCTGCTCGGTGGTCATAACCGCGTTGTTGGTGGCACGTTGAATTTCTGATAACAAATCGCGTACTTGATTGGTAGCGTTTTTACTTTGTTCGGCTAACATGCGAATCTCGAGGGCAACCACCGAAAAACCCTTGCCGTGTTCGCCAGCCCGAGCAGCTTCGATGGCGGCGTTCAGTGCCAGCAAATTGCTTTGATCTGCCAATTTGCCAACTGTGGCAATGATCTCGCCAATGGCTTGGGTTTGTTCGGACAGGGCTAAAATATTTTCGGCAATATCGCCAACCCGAAATTTGATGTCTGACATGCTTTGATTGGCATCCGAAGTGGCTTCCACGCCCAGAGCCACAACTTGTTGAATACCCTGAGCCGATTGCTTGGTTTGCAGGGCATACTCGAGGGCTTGCTCGGTGGTGGTTTGCACTTCGTCCACCGTGGCACTGGTCTGTGAAATCGCTGCGAATTGCTGATTGACACTGCCTACTTGGGCTTGACTGCTTTGTAGCATTTGACTCGAGGCAGCTGAAAGCGAAACTGTGCCTTGTTGCAGGGTTTTGAGGAGTTCACGCAAATCCTCGCTCATTTCAGCAAAAGCCAGTCCTAGTTCGTCTTGCTCGGAAGCCAGCTTGATTGCACCCGTTAAATCGCGTTGTCCAATCGCAGTGGCGGCTTTTGCCATGCTTTTTTGATAATCAATCATCGTCGCAAAAGCCGTGGCAAACCGCCCAAGTTCGTCCTTGGGGTACGACCCAATGCGCTGCTCGAGTTGACCAAGCGCTAAGCCTTGAGCGTTTGCGCCAAGTTGCTGTAAGCCCTTGGTCACATAACGGGTGGCAAAAATCAATGCCAGCACAATTGCCACCAAGAGCGCCAGCAGCAGCGGCGTCACTTCTTGCAAAGTCAGATCGCGTCCACCATGAACATCGGTAATGGTTTGACTCGCCATAACCAACCAGCCCAATTGCCCACTGATACCCTGACTGCGATACCACGCCTCAACCCCAGCCCCTGTAGGCGTGGCGTAGTCACGTCCAATCGCGTACCCTTCTGTTTGTTGGCTATTCTTGGCTGCGTAAACCTCGAGTTTATTGTTCAGGATTTCTTTGGCATCAGGATGCTCTAAAATCAAATGATTGCGATTGACAATCACAAAATGAACATCCGAACCTTCGTTTTCGGCACGTTCAATCACAGCTTCGACATCGTCTTGCACTTGGGACCATTTCAAACGATTGCTCCAAACGCCAATCACTTCGCCATCTTCATTGCGAATCGGAGCAGAAAAACCAATGCTGAGCGGTTCGCCCTGCTCGAGTTGTTTTTGCAACCCATCTTTATGTGGCTCGAGCAAATCGTATTCACCTTCGGGTTTTTGCAAAGCACGCTTGAACCAACTTTCAGCCGCAACATTTTGACCAATCAGTTTTTGGGCATCCAAGTCCTCTTCGTTTTGGTCTTGGGCAGTTGCCGCGACAATTTTGCCATTTTTATTTGCCACCAGCATCAGCCCGTACTTAGGGGTGTACTCCTCGAGCAGCGTTGGCAACCAATCGCGCAGTTGCTCAACCTGCATCTTTTGAGCTTCGGGCGAACCAGCCAAAACCAGCACATCCTGAGCAGCTTGCTCGAGGTTACGATCAATTCGTTCGGATAAGTGATACGCCAAGCCTTGCATCCACAGCCCTTCGATTTCCTCGTACTGCTTGGTCAAGTAAAAAAAATAAATGATTAACCCAATAGCCATGACAGGAATCAAAGCCAGCAGTGCCACAGCCGTGGTTTTCAAAGCCAAACCTTGATTGGCAAACCAGTGAATCAAACGAGACATTAAAAGATAATCTACTACGGATTCCGGCATCAGGGTGTACTCAGCCTGTTCGAGGTCGCCCAACTCAACCCTGCTCGAGGAACGCCCAACTCAACCCTGCTCGAGGAACGCCCAACTCAGCCCTGCTCGAGGTCATGCAGTGCCAAGCGCAGCGCATTGGTTGACATCCGAATCTCGAGCAATGAAAGCACCAAAGAAACCAGCATCAGCACCAAGCTGGCAGCAAATAAAATCAGTCCAAAACCCTTGTAATCAAACAGCACACAAAGCATGGTTGCCACACAAAGCGCTAAACTGGCAATGCCACCAGATTGCATCCAAAGAATCAAACGAATACGGTTTCGCAGCGCCGCAATCTGCTCGAGAACATTGCGCTGATGGTCTTTTTTGTAGTCATCGCTGAGGTTGCGAATCAAAGCTGCCAATGCCAGAAAACGATTGGTGTATGCCAGCATCAACAATGAAATGGCTGGGAAGAGCAGTGCGGGTGTGCCGAGGGTCAATTCCATGTGGGTATCATACGACAGTCAAAATTTGGTATTGGAGAAATCAAGGATATTTTTCAAGTCACTTTTTAACCGAGACAAGTTGTTTTTGGGTTCTGCAATCAATCAATTACCTTGTCTTTATTGCCTCGAGTTGTTGTACCCATTGATGAAAATGCCCACATTTTTGACGTATGCTGGGCAATCCTATTTTTTGTGCAGCTGGTACACCGTGATTTGTTTTGCTAAACCCACGGTAAAGGCGCTCTAAACGTTTTGAAGGAGCTGTTTCAGGACGACCATTGATATGCTCAGGCGATTCAAATTCAAGCACAATCTGTTCAAGGTCAGTCACTCGAGAAGGGCAATTTTCCAGTGAGGTACAAATGGTTGTATCCAAAACGGTTGGTGAACTAAACAAAAGCGCTTCAAATTCATGGGCTTGAAGATAAGGAATAAAACGCCAGTCGGCAATTTCTTCTTTTAAGGCGTTCTCCAAGTGCAAAAGTTGATTCTCGAGGCGGCGCTGCTGTGAATCCATGCCCGGAAAATCCCGTGGTAGTCGAAATAAATCAAACATTGTGCTGACGAAGCCATCACGGTTCAAGGCATCTTGAATATCGGCTTTGGCTCGGGCGAATGAGGTCATTCCGCCACGTTGCACCGATGAAGTATGCACTGGAATAGGTCTGACGTAAATCTCGAGTTCAGCCAAATGAGGAGCGAGAAGCCGCTTGACGAATGAATCTTCGCATCTACCTTCGACAATGATCTGCAAATTCAAGGCTGACCACCAAGAATGTTTTTGAGCCACAAATCACCAATGCTGTACCGCTCGAGCCAATGCTGCAATTCTGATGGCTCGAGTCTTTTTGCCAATGTTTCTTGGGTGTTTGGATTGGTTTCAACCACCAAAACTTCATAAGCTTCAAATTGATTTAAGAAATCCACACTCTGTGTAGCGATGATAATTTGACTTTCGAGCGATGCCTGACGAATCAGATCAATCAGAATTCGCAAAGCGGCTGGATGCAATCCCAACTCTGGTTCATCAATCAATAAAACAGGCGGTGGCTTAAAGAAAAGTAAAGCCGCCAGCGCAATAAACCTGATCGAGCCATCAGATAAATAAGCTGCTGTCAGGAGTAAATCATGCCGAGTGTCTTGGTATTCGAGGCGAATGAGGGTTTCATTTAAGGGGTCTGGTCTGAGAACAAAACGGCTGAACCCCGGTATGACTTGTTGAAGCAACTGCTCAAAGACCATAAAGCGTGATTTTTGAGTCACAAAAAATCGGTACAGCCAAGCTGCCAAATTGCCCGCATCAAATTTGAGGTAACGGTTATCGTTGAGCAGGGAGCTTTGGCGAAGTCTGGCTTCGGGACTCGAGTCTGTAAAATGATGAACTCGAGTTTGGGCTAAGGTGCTTTGAATAGTAGGTGCAGAGGGAAACGCTTTGCATTTATCTTGGTCAAGGGGAGTATAAAAGAACTGCGACTCTTTCACAAAAAAATCAGTTCTACCCATCGATTGAGTGTTCAGCTTTTCTTTTAAGACAGGTGCGTCATCTTCACCAAACTGAATCATCAGCTCAAAAACAGTTGGGTCTGAGCTGATGACATCCTGAAAGTGAACAGTAATTCTTGCTTGTGTGGTGATTTTTCGACCACCATACAAAACAAAGTTTGACCCACCAATTTCACCTATTGCCTGTTGAAAAGAAAAATCTGCAACTCGCTCAAGAAAGCCTAGCGCCGAAAGAATATTGCTTTTCCCTGCACCATTTGCCCCAATCAAAACATTGACATCGCCAAGTTCAATTTTGGCGTGTTTGACACCACGAAAACCCACAATCTCGAGGGTCTGAATTTTCACTCGATCAGATGGATTTTGAAGTGGTTTTTCTTGAATGGCTGGACTGCTCATACAGATGATTGTACTACTTACATCTCCATACGGGTTTTAAGGAAATTGGTTTGCACCACGCCGCGCTGGTAAAAAGCGTTCTGCATGATTTTCACGTATAACGGAATGGTGGTCTTCACCCCTTGAATCACCGTTTCATCCAA
>JAAFJQ010000176.1 GCA_013298185.1 Deinococcales bacterium | reverse complement strand
ACTGACCAAGTCTCGAGGGATTTCGATATCCGAGTAACCACACAACCCAAGGGCAGTATCAATTTCGGCACGCAATAACTCGAGGGTCTGACTGACTGCGGTTTCGCCGCCAATGGCAAGCGACCACAACACAGGTCTGCCCACAGCCACCGCCTTTGCACCAAGCGCAAGGGCTTTGACCACATCTGTACCGCGCCGAATACCACCATCCAAGATGATTGGCGCACGTCCTGCTACCGCTTCTGCCACTCGAGGCAGAACGCTGATCGTGGCTGGTGCAGTGTCAAGTTGCCTACCACCGTGGTTGGATACCCAAATGCCATTCGCGCCATGCTCGAGAGACAAAACTGCATCTTCAGGGTGACAAATACCTTTGACCAGAATTGGTAAATCGGTGTGATTTCGCAACCACTCGAGGTCAGACCAGCCCAAATCGAGTTTGAACATCTCGTGGACATAGGCACTCAACCCCGAACCTGCGCTGCTTGGCAGGGTGTCCATGCCGCGCATCAGGTTGCCCAAGTGGATGCCTTCGGGCAGCTTAAAACGATTGCGGATGTCGCGCTCACGGCGACCCCAAACGGGCGTATCCACGGTCAGCGCCAATGCCTTTGCACCCACGGCTTCGGCACGACGCAGCAGCTCGAGGTTCAGCCCTTCGTCTTTATACAAGTAGACCTGAAACCACAACGGCAAATCTGGTTGGTGTTGGCGCACTTCTTCTAAACTGGCACTGGCGATGGTGGATAAAGTCATGATCGTGCCAGCTTTTTTGGTGGCAGCAGCCGTGGCAAGTTCGCCATCCACATGGGCAAGGCGCTGAAAAGCGGTTGGTGCAACAATCAAAGGTAAACTGATTTTTTGTCCAAATAATTCTGTCTCGAGGTGACGCTCTTGCACACCAGCCAGCACCCGATAATGCAGTTTCAAACGCTCGAAGGCTTGGCGGTTTTCATTCAGTGTGATCTCGTCGTCTGCACCACTGACATAATAATCAAACGCCATACTCGGCAAATTTTTCTTGGCGGCTGCCTCGAGTTCAAGTAAATTGAGAATATCCACGTCACAACAGTTTACCGCGTTTGTGGTAACTTGCGCCCATGCCAAAGCAAATCATGGTTTTCCTCAATTCGCCTCATGTGCAATCGGCTTTGGTTGACGTACCAGAGGAAACCCAATTGGTTGATTGGGTGCAAGCCACCAAAGCCAAAGATTATTTCATTAGCCAAGACGAAAAAATTTGGTTATACAACAGCATTTGCGGTGCGGAACTGATCGAAACCGTGGTCACCACTACCGCTGTTCAAGCCATGCAAGCCATGGAATCCAATGCACGTAAGCTCCATAATCAGCGTTGAGCGTGGTTTCTCGAGTCAAACCGCCTAGCGGAAATTCAAACCTTATGATACACTCCTGCGGCTGTGACCACGGAGAGGTGCCAGAGTGGTTGAACGGGGCGGTCTCGAAAACCGTTGAACCTCGCAAGGGGTTCCGTGGGTTCGAATCCCACCCTCTCCGCCAGAAAGTAGGGGCTTAGCACGCTAAGCCCCTACTGTTTTTTGAATTGCTCGAGGACAGTGTTTAATTGCAACTCGAGGTGATGCTGATCGCCTGTGTTCTCGAGGATGTACCGTGTGCGTTTGCGTTTCTCGAGCGTGGGCATTTGCGCCGCATCTCGCGCCAGCACTTGTTCGCGGGTGCTGTTGTCCCGAGCCATGACCCTTTGCGAACGGGTCTCAAGTGGGGCATCCACCAGAATCACCGCAGCAAACAAGTTCTCGAGACCGTTTTCAAATAAAAGCGGGATGTCCTGCACCACCATGTTCGCGCCTGATGCCCCGAGTTCAGTTACGCGCTGCGCCATGGCTGAGCGCACTCGAGGGTGAATAATCGCATTCAGTTTGGCTCGAGCCTCGGGTTGATGAAAAATCAGTTCAGCCAGTTTTGGACGGTTTAAGCCGTGTTCAAGAACGTACTCAGCGCCAAAAGTCTTTGCCACCTCGAGCAGCACATCCTCTGAACTCGAGACTTCCCTAGCAACAGCATCCGCGTCCAGCACGGGAATACCACGCTCGAGCAGCAGCTTAGCAACGGTGCTTTTGCCACTACCGATAGAACCGGTTAAACCAATTTGTAGCATTCTCGAGTCTCCTTTATGACATTTGGGCTTTGGCAAGCACATCTTGAGCTTGCGCTCGAGCTTTTAATAAATCATCTTGGTATTTCAGAAGCGCCCCAAAAGAATCCTCGATTTTCCCCGCCTCGAGATTCGTGATGTTCAGTGCCATCAAACTAGCAGCCCAATCCAATGTCTCGGCAACACCGGGGGCTTTGTACAAATCTAAGCCACGCAAGCCCTGCACAAAAGCCACGATTTGCTTCGATAATAATTCTGGGATGTGCGGAATTTTTTGCTGCACAATCCGTAGCTCTTTAGAAAAATCAGGGTAATCAATCCAATGGTACAAGCAACGGCGCTTCAGAGCATCATGGATTTCCCTTGTGCGATTGGAGGTAATCACCACCACGGGCGGCTTGCTGGCTTTGAGTGTGCCAATTTCAGGAATGGTGATTTGCCATTCAGCCAGAAACTCGAGGAGGTACGCTTCAAATTCTTCATCGGCACGGTCAAGTTCGTCTATCAGCAGCACAGGAGCTTGGTCATGCTCGAGTTCAAGGGCTTGGAGCAGTGGGCGTTTAACCAAGAACTCACTCGAGAAAACCTCACGGCGCACCCGTGTGGTATCACGCTGACCCGTGGCTTCGAGCAGCCGAATCTCGAGCATTTGCCGCGCATAATCCCATTCATACACCGCGCTCGAGACATCCAAGCCTTCAAAGCACTGCAAACGAATGAGGCGGGTTTGTAGGATTTGCGCCAAGACCTTGACAATTTCGGTTTTACCCACACCAGGTTCACCCTCGAGAAACAAGGGTCTGCCGAGTTGCTGCGCCAAAAAAACGGCTGTGCCAAGTGGACGTTCGGCGATATAGCCATGCGCCTCGAGCGCGGCTAAAGTGGATTCAATGGACATATGGTTTAGTTTAGCTCACAAAGGTTGGTCAAACATCCAAACCAAAAAGCCGTGGCAGGATTTCCTCAGCTCTACCCAAAATTTCTTCTTGGAAACTCGGATTGGGGTGCAGCATCGGCTCGAGGTTAATCAGAACCGTTCTTGCTCCCACGTACTCGGCTGAACGCACAAAGCTCGAGGCTGGTGAAACCGTACCACTTGTGCCAATCGCAAGGAATAAATCCACGTCCCTCAAGGCTTTCTTGGAACGGTACATGGCTTCGTCTGGCAACTGCTCGCCGAACAACACAATGTCTGGGCGAAGTGGCGCTCCGCAAACCGCACAAAGCGGTAAATGCTCGAGGTGAGGACGGCTGTCTACAAAGGCTTGGCTTGAGCAGTTGTCATCGCTGCATTTACTGCGCTCCATCGTGCCGTGCAGATCGACAATATTCTGGCTTCCCGCCCGTTGGTGCAGACCATCAATGTTTTGGGTGATCAGCAAAAAACTCTGCTCAGGTTTCAAACTGCGCTCGAGTGCCGCCAATGCCAAGTGGGCTGCGTTTGGCTGAGCGGTTTGCAAAGTCTGGCGCAAACCACCAAATAACTTCCAAACCCCATGAGGCTCACGCTCGAGAACACTGACATGCCCGTAACGTTCAACATCAGCATCGTTCCAAATGCCACCCTCACCACGAAATGGACGCAAACCAGAAGCCACCGAGATACCCGCGCCGGTCAGCACGACAATGTTCTGATAGCTCGAGACATCTATTTTTTTCATGACCCGCAACGGTTTGCTCCACTGGTCAAGGCTTTGCAATTACCATTGCCTCGGATGAATTCCAGCACTTCACTGGCATCCGAAACCGCATTGACTCCACGCCGAATGGCTAAGACCTGACCTTTGGGTGAAAGCACAAAGGTATCCCTCGAGAGCATCCCAAAGGCATTGCCGACATCAAAGAGTTTGGTCAGTCCCGCGCCGCCATTGGGCAATTGTGGGATTTTCAGTTGGCTGTTTGCCACAAAAGCACATTGGGTTTTGGCATCGTCGCTCGAGACTCCAAAAACTTGGGTGTTGAGTTTTAAGAATTCTGGGTAGAACTTGGTGTACTCAATGTTCTGCGCGGTGCAACCGTTTGTGCCAGCTTTGGGATAGAAGAAAAAAACTTTCCAAGTACCTGTTTTGACTGTGTGAACCTTGCCAAAACTATCGGTTAGGTTTTTTGGCAGACTTGGGTTGCTGCCCAAATCCACGGCTAAAGCGAGGCTCGAGAACAACAAAGCACAAACCAAAAGACGTTTCATGCTTTCTAGTCTACGCGCTCGAGATGAAATTACAAGGGTTCGGGGCTAACGCCGAATCAGGGCGAAGCGTGCTTCGCCCCCACGGTTTTTGACAATGTCTTCGGGTTCTAAAAAGCCCATAGCTCGCAGCTCATAGCCCAAACTAATTTACGCCCTTACCATCCCAAGCACTCTCGAGCATGGACTTGATTTCCTTGGGGTCGCTGCTCATGACTTCGGAAATCTCTTCGGAAAGGAGCTTGATCGAACGGGCGTAGGCTTGCCTGTCCAAGTCTGGCAGTCCGCGTTCATCGTCCCAACGGCGCAGTTCAGCCGCGAGGTTGGCGATGCGGTATGGGTCGCCACTGGCGAGAATTTCGGTGACTTTGCGGTGACGGGCTGCCCATTGGCGTGGCAAGGAAACCTTACCGGTTTTCAGGCGGCTCATGATTTCAGGCAGTTCGGTTTCGGACAAGGCGGGTCGTAAACCAACGCTGCTTGGGGATGCAACTGGTACAAAAGCGCGGCTCGAGCCGTTGGGAAAATCCACTTGGTAGTAGCTATTTTGATTTCCTGCAATTTTTTTGGTTTGAATGTCCGAAACCACGCCCACACCATAGGGCGGTAAAACAACGCGATCTCCGGGTGTAAAGTCTTCTTTTTTCACGGGTGACACTCCTTTGCGGCTGGTAAAATCCCAGCTTTGAATGAAACAAAAAATAAACACCCCCCTCAAATTGCAGTGGGGTGCAAACACTCGAGCTAAGTTGTTGGTTTTTGGTACTCTCGAGCCTTCACAGCCTGAGACTGTAGCAGAAAAACCCTAAACTGCCTAGGGTATCCGTCTCTTGTCAGGAGGATGTCATTGAGCCTAAGTCTGAGGATGCCAAAGCTAAGCCAATGGCATCGGCTAGACCACCTTGATTGACGTGTGGAACGACCACCCGAGCGGTTTCTTTGACCCGTTTTGAGGCATTATCCATAGCGACTCCAAAACCCACGCCAGCCAGTATCTCGAGGTCGTTTTCGCCGTCGCCGACCATCATCACTTGCTCCAAGGTCAGTCCATAGTGCTTGGCTACCGCTTCTGCCCCCTCGAGTTTACTTGTTCCCGCTCGAGTTACACTGGTGTAGACATGATCGGGTAAGTCTGGCGTTCCAGCGCTCGAGTAAGAGATTCCCTCAATATGTTGCATTGCTGCCTCGATCACGGGGAATTCGGCTGGGGTCACCACCCACTGCGCCCGAATGATTGGTTCGGGCAATGCCAGCACATCGGTCTGTGTGACCGCCAACTGAATCAGGCGTTGATGCTCCAAGCTAATGCTGCTCTGCACCTCGGCAAAGCATCCAGAAGCCGTGTAGACCTCGAGAGCAATCCTCGAGCTGCGCGAAAAAGCCACCAGTTCCTGAAATGCCCCTCGAGGCAAAATGCTCTGATGAATGGTTGTCCCATCCACTTGGCAAGCATGAGCGCCATTCTGAAAAATATGCACTCCATCTTTAGAAACCAACTTGGCATAATCCCTTGCCAGACTGTAGAGCGGTCTGCCCGTACAAATCCCCAAGTGAATCCCCGCTTCTCGAGCCACCTCGAGCGCCACCAAAACCCGAGGATGAATCTGTGAACCCTTGCCAATCAGTGTTCCATCCACATCGGTCAGAATCAAACGAATCATGGCTTGGAGTGTAACAAAAAGGTGAAAGGCAAAAGGCGAAAGGCGAAGGACGAAGGATAACCTGATGATGCGGAGCATCTGGATGGCTCGAGAAACAAAACATTCTGATGGAAGGTAAACCCACCACTTTTAACCTTTTAACCCTCATAGCTCATAGCTCATAGCTCATAGCTCATAGCTCATAGCTCATAGCTCATAGCCCTATTTTTCATCTCATGGAGTAGACTAATCCCATGGCGCGGATACTCTTAATCGAGGACAACCCAGACCAAGCCTTTGTCGCCAGTCGCTTCCTCGAGCGAGCAGGGTTTGCCGTGGCACATCAAAGCACTGCCAGCAGTGGGCTTGAGAGCGCTTTATTGGGTGGTTTTGATTTGATCATGCTCGATTATGGTCTGCCCGATTCAGACGGGTTAAGCACGCTCGAGCAACTGATGCCACTTGGTATTCCAGTTATTCTGGTCACAGGGCGCAGCGAAGCTCAGTTAGCCGTCAAGGCACTTCAGGCTGGGGCAGCCAATTACATTGTCAAAGACAGTCATTATCTTGGGAAACTTCCTGAAATCGCACAAGATACTTTGGCTCGAGTCACGGTTCGACCTGCAACGCAAGAAAAACGCCAAATCAGTCAAGCCAATTCCTTAGAAGGTTTTCGTTTATCGGTGCGCCAAGCCCTCAGTCCAATGGTGCAGCACTTTCGGGAACGGATTTTAGAAACCAGTTTTTCGGAGGCTGTGACTGAACTCGAGACGACCTTGGAAAACGCCGAAGCCGTTTTGGACGAAGAACTCGAGGCACTGGATCAAATGCTTTACGAGGAGCTTTCAAGGGCGTTACAACCTCAGGCTTAAACCAATGACGAAAGAAGAAGGCTGTTTGGGTTCTGTGGAAATGTGATGATATTTCAAAACCTTAATAACCCTGACCAAGGCGAATGGTGATGTCCGCACCCAGCACACCTTCACCGCTGATTCGGGTACTGCCAACCCCAAGTTGCTTTGCCACCACTCGAGCTTCGATTAGGCTGCTCGAGGAGAGGATTTCGGTTTGATTTGGGTCGCTTGGCGTGGTGTCTGAAAGCCAGACAAAACGAAACCCTGCTTTGCGTAGTGCAGTTTGGGCGCGTTTGGCTTGTTCTGAACTGGCTGCGACAATGGCAATACTTAACTCGAGCGGGTCACGCTTTGATGTATCTTTGGAGTTGCGAAAGTTGTTGTCCACCAAGTCCTGAATCTCTTTTTGATTGGGAATCCAAAACGAATAACGCCCCAGCCGCCCAAAATCACCAGGTAACAGTAGTGTGTCCACCCGTGGACGCTCGAGCAGAAATCCAAGAGCGCCTCCAACTTCGCGTTTGGTTAAGTTGGTACGGACATGCTTTTCAAAAACCTGAGCCAATTGCGGCAATTTGAACCAACTCTGCACCGACTCGAGTTTTTTCAGTAAAGCCCGAAAAAAAGCCTGTTGGCGTTGGGTACGTCCAATATCACCAAGGTTGTCGTAACGAAAACGCACAAAGCCCTCGGCTTGTTTGCCTGTTAAAAGCTGCAAACCCGGTTTTAAGTTAATCTCGAGCTTGGCGGCTGTGTCCTTGTACTGCATCGCGGCTGGCACATAGACTTCAACCCCACCAAGGGCATCCACCAGCGCCCTTGTGCCATCTATGGAAACAAACAAATAACCATCCAGTTTCACACCCAGCAAACCCTCAACCGCCCGAACGCTCGAGTCAAACCCACCAAGCATGGCAGCATTGATTTTATCTTGAGTGGTGTTACCAGCCCCAACATGGGTATCGCGTGGAATCGAGAGCAATTTAATGGCGTTCTGAACAGGATTGAGTTGTACCACGACCATCGTATCGGTCAAACCCAAGCTAAAATCATTCTCGAGTGTGCCTCGGGTGTGATACCCCACATAATGATGCCCAACTCCAGCCAGCAAAAACGTGATTGGTTGGCTTGGCGCACTTGGCAGCGCAGCAAAGCGTCCAATCAAACCCCAAGCAGGATAAGACCAGTACGCACAACCCCCGAGCAGCACCACCAACAACACCAGAAAAAATCGCTTCATAAATCTTTGGTCATGATAACCACAAGGCGTGAGAAGCATGAAAAAGCCTCCCGAGTATAGGAGGCTTCAATTCTCGAGCATCGGGTTTTAAGGCAGCGCAGCCAAGGTTAAATTAATACCCGATAGGTTCGTGCCATTGTAATTCAAGTTCAGATTACTGACCGCACCTAAATCGCCAGAATCACACGCCGAAGCATTGCTGTTCTTATTGACACAAGCCACCACACGGTATGTACCCGGTTGGATAGGTTCGCCGTTTCTCGAGAGGGTGATGCTGTAGGCAATTGAACTCGGTCCTGTACCTGTAATTGTCACGACTGCTCGACCAGCAAATGGGCTTGAACCATCGTAGCAACTGCCATTGTTGGCGTCGAGGGTAGCACAACCAGCCGCCGCGTTGGCAGCATCGCGCAGGCGGTCAGCGTACATGTACACACTGGTTTTGACATTTGGTAAACCCGCAGAACTGGTCAAAGCTGCGCCAGCTTGCAGCAAACCTGCACCAAACGAGGTGTCTTTACCAGCAACACCTAAATCCTTGGCACTTGACTCGAGGAAAGTCTGCACTTGGACCCTGGTCAAGCCTGGAGTTTTAGCACGCATC
>JAAFJQ010000175.1 GCA_013298185.1 Deinococcales bacterium | reverse complement strand
CCGGGCGTGAAGCCAACGGCGAACGCATGGTAGGTCTGGCTCGAGTGGAGCTGAATGATTTCGGGAATGGTCAGACCTGTTTTTTCGGATATGGTCTCAAGGTCAGCGCCGTTGTACTGGACTGGTATTTCAACGGTTTGGGCGGGGTGGGCGAGGCAAGCCCCGCCCCTACGGCTGTGGGATTCTGCCCAATTCTGCACAGCTTTTTTGGTGGTGACTCGAGCATCAAATTCAATGTAAATATTCAAGTAACTGGGAATGATTTCCGTCACACCCTCGAGCGGGTCTTGGCGCATTTGTGCCACGGCTGCCAATGCTCGAGAACTCAGCGCTGGATCTGGGGTGGTGGCAAAAGGTATGTAAATATCCAAAACTTGTCTGGAAATCACCTCTCGACTCGAGAATGAACGATCATGGACTGTAAAAGGGTTAGGCATGCCTAACCCCTACGACGACAACTATCCCAACCGTGCGAGGCAGGCATGCCTTGCCCTGTGAGAGAACCTGTAAAACAAAATCCCAAATCACCACAAGACCAGCATAGCGCTTTATGGGTTTTGGCTTTCAATCTCGCCAAACAGTCGTTTGCTAGGCAAATGACAAATTTGGGTTAAACTACCAAGCGTTTGGCTCGAGAAATTCCCAACTCGGGCTTATGGAGGCTGTATGACAACGATTATTGACGTGCTGGCACGCGAAGTCTTAGATTCTCGAGGTAATCCAACGGTTGAAGCTGAAGTTTTTCTCGAGGATGGCTCGAGCGCTCGGGCGATTGTGCCGAGTGGGGCTAGCACTGGTACGCACGAAGCCCTCGAGTTGCGTGATGCCGATTCGCGTTACGTTGGTAAGGGTGTGTTAAAGGCTGTTGAGAACATCAAGAGCTTGATTGCTGATGAAATTGTTGGCTTGGATGCGACTGACCAAGTCAGCGTGGACAGTGTGATGCTGGCACTTGATGGCACAGAGAACAAATCCAAACTCGGTGGTAACGCCATTTTGGCGGTTTCTATGGCGACCGCTCGAGCCGCCGCCAACGCCCTTGGGCAACCACTTTATAAGTACCTCGGTGGTCCAAATGCTCGAGTCCTGCCTGTGCCTTTGATGAACGTGATTAACGGTGGTAAACACGCTGATAACTCGGTGGATTTCCAAGAATTTATGATTGTTCCGGCTGGCTTTGATACTTTCCGCGAGGCATTGCGGGCTGGTGTTGAAACCTTCCACGCGCTGAAAAAAGTTCTCTCGAGCAAAGGCTATAACACCAACGTCGGCGATGAAGGCGGCTTTGCCCCTGACCTCAAAGGCAACCGCGAAGCCCTTGACTTGCTGATGGTCGCCATTGAAAAAGCAGGTTACAAAGCTGGTGAGCAAATGTTCATCGCCCTTGACCCCGCCGCTTCCGAAGTCTATAAGGATGGCAAATACCACCTCGAGGGTGACGGCAAAGTTCTCTCGAGCGACGAAATGGTTTCTTACTGGGTGGATTGGATCAACAATTACCCGATTGTGTCGCTCGAGGATGGTCTTGCCGAGGACGACTGGGATGCTTGGAAGAACATCACCGATCAGGTCGGAAATCGCTGCCAACTGGTTGGCGATGACTTGTTCGTAACCAACACCAAACGCTTGCAAATGGGCATTGATCGAGGCGTTGCCAACAGCATTCTGGTCAAAGTCAACCAAATTGGGTCACTGACCGAAACCTTAGAAGCCATTGACCTTGCCCACCGCAACGGTTACACCAGCGTCACCAGCCACCGCTCAGGCGAATCCGAAGATGCTTTTATTGCTGACCTCTCGGTTGCCACCAACGCTGGTCAAATCAAAACCGGCAGCGCCAGCCGCTCAGACCGCATCGCCAAGTACAACCAACTGCTCCGCATCGAAGAACAACTTGGCTCGAGCGCCGTGTATCGCGGCAAGAAAATGTTCAAGAGGTAAGAGGCTATGAGCTATGAGCTATGAGCTGTGAGGGTTTGAAGCTCATAGCTCATAGCTCATCACTCACAGCTCTTGCGAAGGAGACCCATGAAACCACGTCGTACAAAAATTGTTGGCACAATCGGACCTGCCTCGAGCAGTCCTGAAATGATTGGTAAGTTGATTGATGCGGGTTTGAATGTGACTCGTCTGAATTTCTCACACCTCAAAGACCCTGCCGAGATGGCAGCTCGAGTGGAGAGCATCCGCCGTATTGCTTCTGAAAAGGGTGTGGCAATTTCGATTTTGCAGGATTTACAAGGTCCTAAAATTCGTACCGAGCGCTTTGAGAACGGTCAGATTACGCTCGAGGCTGGGCAGAAGTTCATCATCACCTCGGATGATATTTTGGGCAATGATGAGCGGGTTTCAACCACGTACAAAGAATTACCTCGAGATGTGGTGGCAGGGCAGGATTTGCTGCTGGACGATGGTAATTTGCGGCTTCGGGTTGAGAAAGTCGTGGGTAACGACATTCATACTGTCGTGATTTATGGCGGTATCCTGAAGGATAAAAAAGGCATCAACGTGCCAGATGCGAACCTTTCCACGCCAGCCGTGACCGATAAGGACATCGAGGACATCAAAACAGGTGTGGAACTTGGGGTGGATTGGGTGGCGATGAGCTTTGTTCGCAACCGCGAGGATGTGCTGATTGCCAAGGAACACCTGCGTCGGGCTGGCTCGAGAGCCAAGTTGATGGCAAAAATCGAGAAACCAAGCGCCGTGGAAAAATTCGATGAGATTCTAGCTGAAGTGGACGGCATCATGGTGGCTCGAGGCGATTTGGGTGTGGAACTCGAGCCTGAAAAAGTGCCGATTATTCAAAAAATGATTATTCAAAAATGCCGTGACGCGGGTAAACCCGTGATTACCGCCACGCAGATGTTAGAAAGCATGATTGACAATCCGCGTCCGACCCGAGCCGAAGCCTCGGATGTGGCAAATGCGATTCTGGATGGTACAGATGCGGTGATGCTTTCTGCCGAGAGTGCCAGTGGTAAGTACCCCATCGAAGCTGTTTCGATGATGGATAAAATTGCTCGGAATACCGAAGCCTCGGATGCGTACCTTCATAACATCAAAAGCAATGCTGAGCCGTTGCACACCACCCAAGATGCAATTGCACTGGCAGCCTGCGAGTTGGCAGACACGATTCAAGCCCCACTGGTTTGTTTCACCTCGACAGGCAGCAGCTTATGGCGCGTGGCTCGCAACCGTCCGACTGTGCCAATTTTGGCACTGACGATCAATGACCGCACCCGCAATCAATTGGTTCTCTCGAGCAACACCACCGCTCGAGTGGCGATTGAAATCCGCGACACCGACCACATGGTCGAACTTGCTAAAGAAGCTGCGCTGAAAAGCGGCTTGGTTGAGACAGGCGATAAAATTGTGATTGTTGCAGGTGTGCCATTTGGTCAGCACGGCAGCACCAACTTGATTCGGGTTGAACGCGTTTAACTCGAGATAAAAACCATGAAGATGATAAGGCTCGAGTCAAATGTAACTCGAGCCTTAAACTATACCCATGAGTGAGATTCTAAAACCAATTCAAATCCATTTTGAAAATCAGGGCTTGGATTTTCAACCAAGCAGCACAGCATTCTTTGAAGGTCGAATCCTTTGGACGTCTGAGCAACAACAAATGGTGATACAACGCTTAAGAGCCGAACCTGATGATTGGTGGGCGGATGAAAACGGGAATCGCTTACCTGCAACGGAACTCTTCAAACGATCCTTGTGGAGTTACCACCAAGAATCCAAATCACAGCCTTTGCTTTGCAGGTACATCAATTATGAAACTGGAGAAGCGATGTTTAGTGTTCCTGAAACATACCTTGAACATGGATTGACTGGTTGAGTTCCACTCTAAAACCATACTCGAGCCAGTTGTCAAAATTTTCAGAAGCTCCAAGCCAAAAAGCCATCGGCAAAAACCATGGTTTTAGAAACCAAGAACTCACCGACCCTCCTGCACACTTTGGGCAGGAGGGTTTTTATGGTCAAAGAAAGAATTGCGTACCGAATTTGCCCCAAATGCGCTCGAGCTGTGCCTCTCGAGAGCAAAGAAACATTTTGTAGTAACGATGGTGAAAAGCTGCTCGAGTCTTGTCCAAGTTGTCAAAATCCGATTATCAGCCCGTACACGCGGTTTTGTTCAAATTGCGGCACGGAATTAAGAAGCAAATAAGGAGTGGTATGAAAAAGTTTCTGATTCTCGGCTTGGTGATTGTTGGTTGTAACACACCGCAACCGCCAACCAATCGTGCGCCTGTGGCAGCTTTTACCGTCTCGAGTAGCACCGCGAACACAGGTGTTGCCGTTAATTTTGATGCCAGTTCCTCGAGTGATCCTGATGGTGATGCACTGACCTACGCTTGGAATTTTGGTGATTCCACCACGGGTTCTGGGGTGACAACCAGTCGTGCTTATGCCACTGCGGGCAGCAAAACCATCACCTTGACCGTTTCAGATGGCAAACTCTCGAACAGCACCACCCGAAATGTCAATATCTCAACCACCCCACCTGTGGCTGGTGCTTGGCGCACCATAGACACTGGTGCAGGTGGCATCAATGCCAATCTTTTTGTGCGTGTTCGAGTCTCGAGCAATGCCCGTGGCGATGCCGTAGCCGTCTGGGAAGATTTCCCAAATAAACTCCGAGCCAGTCTGTACAATTTTGCTACAGATACTTGGAGTGCCATCGCAACCTTTGAGCAAAGCGGCAGTTTTTTGAAGGGTGCTAAAGTACGGGTTTTGCCCGATGGTACTGCCGCGATGGTGTATTTGGAAGAGCCAGTTTCTGGAGCGGCGCTTCGCTGGCGCTTTGTCCAATCAAGTGGTGCAGCGTGGGGGACACCCACCGACATCATCACTTTAGACGCAGATGCACAAGGCGTAGCTTATTCGGATTTACAGGTGAATACCAATGGGCAGATTGCGCTGGCTTGGCAAGCTGTAAAAAGTACATCGCCAAAATTTAGTAAAAGTTATGTTTCAACCCTGAGCGGTGCAACTTGGACAACCGAAAAATTAGGTGATGACTCAGCAGGACCCGCCAAAATTGCGCTGGACAACAACGGGCAATTGATGGCACTATACGGCAGCCGTACCAGCACAGCAAGCTCAACCAACAGCGTATTCTCGAGACAATTTAGTTTTACAAGTGGTTGGTCAGTGGCGCAAATCGTGCTAACCACCAATCCCTTGTACGATTGCTCAATCAACTCGAGTCCCTGTTATGCCATCAGTACAGGGCAGAATGGCAAAATTTTGGCATTGCTCTGGGATGCTGTTGGAACATTTAGTGGCGAGGGTGCAACGACTTCAAAAATATACGACACCAGTACCAATTCCTGGACAATGATTTCGGGAACAGTCAGCACAAATACTGCGCTTCCTTTTTTGTACAGCGATGCAACTGGCAACGCGATTGCCGTGTACAACACCCGCAATGCCAGTAATGCTACACAATTAGCCTCGAGACGCTTTGATGCCAGTACCGACACTTGGACAGCTGTTCGAGCTTTAGATGGCTACTTTGCTGCCATAACCACCGCCAACGCCAATGGCGAAGTCCTTGCCCACAGCGACACGGCAAGTATTGGAGCAAAAACCACCGCCAACACAGGCACGGACTGGAGCGCCGTCACAGACCACAACGACCCTGCCAATTGCATACTGCGATTCAGTGATATTGCTTTGGATAACAACGGCATGGGTTTGATGGTGCAAATATGTGCCACCCCAAATGTCAATCTTCCTGCTTTGTTTGTTCGGGCTAAACGATTCAGTATTCGTTAAAAGGAAAACCATGAAAAACAAATTGCTCATCGTTGCACTTTTGTTCGGCTCGAGCCTGATTGCTTGGGCTGCCTCGAGTACCTTAAAACTCAGCATCAATGGCACGGTGTACAGCACCAACGCAATTGTGCAGAATGGCAAAACCTACATCCCACTCGAGGCGCTGCAAAAAGCTGGTGTGAAAGCCGTGGTTTCTAAAACCGATGTGAAACTCGAGTTACCCGGTTTTGTCGGTGGTGTAAATCAACGTGCTTCGCTCGAGGGTTGCCTTGGTGAGACGCTTTTTAATGGTGTTTGGCGGATTAAAACCTTGAAACTCGAGGCGATTAAAAAAGATGGGACAACTCCAGGTTGGGGTTTGACGCTCGAGGTGCGAAACGGTAGTCCTGCGACGATTAGCCCTGTGGATGCTGGTTTTGATGGTACGGGACAAGGGATTCAATTGGCGTTTGCGGATGCCAGCACCTTGAATGTGGATGCGATGGATGTGCAGAAACTGACTTTTGCCAGTTTGCCACCTGGTGGGGCGCTGACTGTGCAACTCAAATTCTTTTATGCTTTTGGTACGTTCGAGAACGCGGTGAAATCTCCTACCAAGTTCCTGCTCGAGTTAAGCCGACCTATCGGCGATAGCACCAGAGCCAAAGGTGTTAATTATTCTGTGCCAAACCCAAGTCTGCGGGTGCGTTTGGATTGCCAGAAATAGTCGTATTCCTGTGTTTGGGTTAAGCTATACTTCCATGAGCCTTTCCAATGCAGATTTACTTTTGCAACTTCAACGACGCTTGGCAAGTGTGGCAGTACGCCGTTCTGGTCTGGCGTTTTGCTTATTTGGTGAGGCGGGTATCGGTAAGACCAAAATGGTAAGCGAACTCCTGAAACACCTGCCGTATGCTTCGCTGACGGTGCGTGCTGTCAGTCCAATTTCGCAGGTGATGAGTAGCTTGCCGCGCCCTAAAAGAGTTCCTGCGTGGCTCGAGCGATCATTGGAACAAGGTGTCAAACTCGAGACGCTGCTGGCTTGGCTCGAGGCACTTGCGCCTTTTGTGCTGCACATTGAAGATTGGCATGAAGCCAGCTCCGAGGCACAAGATTTTTGGTTGCGTTTGGTGTTGGCTGCGCCGCAAAAAAAAGGCGTTGGGATGATCCTGACCAGTCGGGTGGCGATTGCGAACGGGCTTGAGTCGTTGCGATTGTTGCCGCTTGATTTTGAAGCCAGTACCGCCTTGCTGCAAAGAGAAGTCGGGGCTGATTTGCCTTCTGAAGCCACAGCTTGGATTTTTTCTAAGGCGGCTGGCAATCCACTTTTTACTTTGGAATTCTTAAAGCACTTGGCAAGACTTGGTTTGCTCTGGAATGACACACATCGCTGGCATTGGCGTGAGCCACCCGCCGATGCCATGCCAATCACCGTTGAGGCATTGATTGAACAACTTCTTTTTGAACCACTTGATACTTTGGATCACCAAGTGGTTTTGCAAGCCCAAGCCTTTCTCGAGTCTCGAGTTCCGCAGTTCACCCTTGATTCCACGCTGTTGGCAAGTGTGGCTGATTTGAATCAGTTGCAAATCGAAGCAGCACAAGCCCATTGGTTACGGCGCGGAATTTTAAGCCCCACGGGTTTTGCCCATCCGCTTTTTCGAGAAGTGACTTTTCGTCAGCTTGTACCCAGTGATCGCCAAAAATTTGCAACTCGAGCCTTACATGCTTTGCAAACCAGCCAACCCGAATTGGTGGCTGAGTTTCTTGAAGAAAGCCAGTTGCCACCAGAAACAGCGTTTAACACCTTGATAACTTGTGCCAAGGCACTGGCGGATCAACCAAACCGAGCTGCACAATTCAAAGCCAAAGCCGCGCAGTTCTTAAGTGGTGAAGCCAAAGCCAAGTTGCTGCTCGAGGCACTGGCTGTTTTGGTGCATAGCGAACCAAAAGAGGCATTCAATCATGCCGAAGCGATTCTCGAGCAGTCTGATTTACCACAAAATTTGCGTACCGATGCGATTTATTATGCCACCACAGCAATTGTCACCACAAGCCGCAACATCGAAGCAGCCGAAGCATCTTTGGCACGTCTGCCGAGTCATCTGCTCGGCGATGCGCGGCATATCAGTTCTCGGATTGGTTTTTTGATGATGTGCGGACAACCAGTTCAAGCACTCGAGACTTGGACAGCCCATCAAGAACTACATCAAAGCGCAGAAACACCTGTGCTGGTTCATGTCTTATCGGCACTAATGCTGACTGGTCAAATGCAAGCGGCTGAAACCCTGACTTTGGACATTTTAACCCATCCAAATTTGCTGCCGCGTGAAAAAATGAGTGTCCTGAACATCCGTGCCATCAGCTTGGCGCAACTTGGGCAACTCGGGAAGTCAGAAAACGTGGCACTCGAGGCAATTGATTTGGCACAAGAACTTGGTCAACACAATGCTGTTGGTGCAATGCTGCTGAACCGAGCCGTAACCTTGGAGCGTTCTGGGCAGCGCCATGCCATGCGCGACCACGCAACTCGAGCTTTGGCTGCACTCGAGCAAGCTGGAAACATGGGTTTGGCAGCTCAAGCCCAACTGATGTTATCCAACGATGACTTTGAAACCGGACGAGATGACCGCGCCGAGGAGAGCCTGAACGCTGCATATGCAACCTTAAAACCTGCGGCGGTCAGTCCGTTTTTCGTAACCATCGAATTGGCATTAACCCGATTTCACTTGCAACGCCCAAGCCAGTACAGCCAAACCCTTGCCCTGAAATATGCTCGAGATGCCTTACGACAAGCTCAAGGTCTGGGACAAGCAAAACTCCTTGCCTCGGCGCAAACGCATCTGTGCTTGGTGTTGCTGCAAACTGGTCAAGTACCAGAAGCTCAAACCCTGCTCGAGTCTGCCTTGCCCGTGTTGAAAGATGCACCAGA
>JAAFJQ010000174.1 GCA_013298185.1 Deinococcales bacterium | reverse complement strand
CTGCTCGAGCCAGCTTGATTCCAGCCACCACGCTCTGCACTGCTTTTTCTTGTCCGTAGACTTCTTTTTTCAGAGTCGTCTCGAGGTTTTGCAAGACACTGGCATCGTCTTTGGATACGGTTTTCTCTGGGATTCGGGCGAGTTTTGCGACCACCGCTTCGATGTGAGACTCGAGGATGACTCTGGCTTTTTCTTTTTTGGGTTTCAGGCTTTCGCGTGCGCCTGCTTCATCCATGACATCAATGGCGCTGTCTGGGAGCTTGCGGTCTGATAAGTGTCGTGCAGCTAAATCCACGGCTCGAGCGAGGGCTTCTGGGGCGTATTTCAGTCCGTGATGTTGCTCAAAGCGTTCGCGCAGTCCCTCGAGAATGGCAACGCTGTCGTCGCGGCTGGGTTCGGGGATGTCTATTTTTTGGAATCGGCGCGATAAGGCACGGTCTTTTTCAAAGGCTTTGTATTCGCCATACGTGGTTGCACCGATACACTTGAGTTTGCTGGTCAAGGCTGGTTTGAGGATGTTGCTGGCATCCATGCTGCCGCCACTGACCGCACCAGCTCCTACCACGGTATGAACTTCGTCTATGAATAAAATCGCGTTGGGGTGCAGCTCGAGGGCTTTCATGACTGCCTTTAGGCGTTCTTCAAAATCACCGCGAAAACGAGTTCCAGCTAAGAGCGCTCCCATATCAAGGGCAAAGAGTTCTGCGCCAAGAAGTTTCTCTGGTACAGCTTTTTCGATGATGCGTTGGGCTAAACCCTCGAGAATTGCAGTTTTACCAACACCGGGGTCGCCAACCAAAAGTGGATTATTTTTTAAGCGCCTCGAGAGAACTTGTACCACCCGCTCAAGTTCGCTGTCCCTACCAATCAAAGGGTCGAGTTCGCCTTTGCTGGCTTGGGTTGTTAAATTGGTGCAGTACGCCTCGAGTGGATCGTTGGAAAGGTTACTCGGCTCCCCGTCATCAGAAAAACCTTGACCTGAGCTGTCCGATTCGGCAGGGACGCCTTTGGGTGTCACCCCTCGAGAAATGGCGCTTGTAATGTCCAAACGGGTTAAACCAAAACCCTCGAGCAAAGAAAGCGCTCTGGATTGGCGTTCATCAAACACACTGACCAAAACATTTGCTCCATTGGCAGCGTCGCGCCCAGCGGCTCGCATGGCAAGCATGGCACGTTGTAGTGTGCGGTGAAAAGCAGCCGTTGGAGTTGGGGCATCGGACTCGAGGGTTTCGGAGGCAGCCAGTAGTTTATCCAGTTCATCTCGAAAAGAGGTGAAATCCAAGCCACAACGGGTTAAGACCAATTTGGCATCTTCGTCGTCCAGAAGCGCCCAGAGCAAATGCTCGAGCGTCACGTATTCGTGTTCGCGTTCATCTGCTAAGCTCATGGCTCGAGTGACGGTGTTTTGCAAAGTCGGGGTCATGGGTGCATTCTAACGATTTGTGAAGTGTGTAATGTTTTCCAGTGAACATTTATTTCGCCAAAGCCACCGTAATCCGAGTTCCCATATCCAAGCTGCTCTCTAAACTGAATTTTGCGCCAATCACCGCTGCCCGTTCACGCATGGTTCTCTGTCCAAGGCTGCTTGAAAAGTTTTGATTGGTATCAAAACCAATGCCATCGTCAGAAACAATTAAGCTCGAGTCTCTGAATTCAAGGCGGGCATGGCTGGCTTTGGCGTGCTTAACTGTGTTATGCAAGGCTTCTTGGGCAATCCGTAACAGGGTTTGTTTGGTTTCAAGTGCCAGATTTGGTTCGGCTTCAAAAAAAGTTTCCATCTCGAGTTTATAACGCAAGCGCATCATTTCGGCTTGTTTCTTGAGCGCAGCTACCAAACCTTCTTGCTCGAGAATTTCTGGGCGCAATTCAAAAATTAAGGCTCGCATTTCGGTCACACCCGCTTCGGCAAGTTGCAGCACATACTCGAGTGGCTCACGGGCTTTTTCGGGGTCACGATCGAGTTGGGCTTTAGCGGTTTTTGCGCCCAGCGCAATACCAAACAAGGCTTGCGAGACACTATCGTGAAGTTCCCGTGCCAAACGGTGACGTTCCTCGAGTGCGGCTTGGCTTTGGGCAACCGCAATCAAACGCGCATTCTCGAGGGCAACACTGATTTGGTCAGCCACCGTGCCGAGAAACTCGAGTTCAGGCTGGCGCGGGATGCTGTCATCAAAGCGCATCAGGAGTTGGGTCTGCCCACTCGGGAATGGCATCACCGCAAGGGCTTGCCAAATCGCATCGCGGGGTTTTTTGGGACGCACCACATAACCACGCTCAAAAGGAATGTTACGCCACTGGCTCTGGGTGGCTTCAATTGCTCCAATCTCGAGCAGCGCGTTGATCGCATGGGGCGAAAATCCAACACTGACCCGTTTGGATTCGAGCATCAACGCCCCAGCATTTGCGCCAAGTGCAGCTGTGACATTTTCTAAAACACTATTTAGAGTCGAGTCAAACTTGCCGTGGACACTGAGGCTGCTGGCTTGGCTCGCCATGCTCGAAGCCAAAGACAACGCCTCGAGCCGTAACTTTTGGCTTTGGCTTTCAACTTGGTTATCTGTTAAGGCAAATTGAGTGATCTTTGCGACCATCGGCGCGGTCAGGTTGGTAATCCGAGCTGCGATCATGCTCATGCCCAGTCCAACTAAAAAAATCGCAATATCTTGAGTTGGACTGGTTTGAATTTGCCAAGCACCAAAACTGACAACTGTATCTCGTTCAACAAAAGGCAGCACCAATAACGTTATCCCCGGACTCCAAACCACCACAGTTGCAGCAAAAACCAGCACACTGAGGATCAGTTTCAGTAGCAAGAAAATACTGACTTTCCAAAAAAATGCTCTACCAATCAGCATCCGCGCTCGAGCCAAATAAGCACTGGGCAAATCATCTCGAGGAGCGGAGATTTCCATACCAACCAACCACAAAGCCAAACCACGTTCAATCGCAGCAAAGTTCCAGACCATAAAAACCGTGCCAATCAAAATCGGAATACCCACCAACAAAACCGCTAAACCCGTCCCAAAAGCAAAACCAAGCACCAAAGTACAAAAGTAAAGCAGCGCCAACGGAAAACCCAGCAGCAAGTACATCAAGTTGCTGTAGGTTCGCCACCACAGCAATTCAGGAATGTTTTTTGGACGAAGCGCGACCATGTCTCGAGTTTAGCCTACCGCAATCGAGCAACGCATCGCACCAAAGGTGGAGAGGGAAAAGGAAAAAGAAGAAAGCAAGATCATCTTTGACCTTTAACCTTTGACCTTAATTCAAATGACTCGAGGCTCGAGCCAGCTCAATTGGCACTGGGGCTGGGTCTATTCGCTCGAGAACTGTGAAGCCTAGGCGTTCGGCTTCTTTGACAAAGTAATTGATGTTCTCGGTTTTGGTGGTTTCACCAAGGCTGACCCGTTCATAGGATTTGTTCGCCGCTATGATTAGGGTTTCAGCGAGGCAAGCTGGAACGTTGCCTTTGCCAAAATCGAGTTTGCCATCCGCCCAGCCATTAGGGGCGGTCATACCACCGGGTGGTTGAACCACACCGCCGGGGATCAAGCGCACACCGGGGACGGTCAGCACCTCGAGGTCAACATCTGCGGGGCGACCTTCATCGTAAATCCAAGCGCCGGGTTTGACGTCTTTGGCAAAAACCACAGGGTTTGGGTCGGAAGTCGCAGTAAAAATCAGATCGGCTTCGATGCAATCGTGCGGTTCGATGCTCGAGACAAATTTGGTGTTTGGGTGGGCTTTTTCTAAGGTGGCTCGGCTTTTATCAAGCCGCTCGAGGTCACGCCCGATCAGGATCACTTTGCCGACTTCGGGGGCAAGCATTCGAGCCATGCCAAATGCGACCACGCCGTTTGCGCCAACCACAGCCGCCGTTAAGTGCTTTAAGTCTTGCCCTTTTTGACGCCAATGCTCGAGGATTTGTGGAATCGCAGCGCGGATGCTACCAGCCGTGTACGCTCCGCCATTGGTGACATGAATTTCTGGCACAGCCGCCTGAATCTCGAGTCCTTTTTTGCCAACTGTTCCCCAGAATGCACCCAGCCCGTAAACACTCGCCCCGAGTTCTCGAGCCAGTCTTGCGCCTTGGATGGCGCGTTGCACTGCCAACTCGGGTTTGTCCTTAAAGACTTGGGGCAGAAGTGGCGCGGTCAGCAAAATACAACGGATTTCTTTACCATCGGAGGTGTACATCCCGCGCAGTTCTCCGATCTTAAATGGGCGAACTTGCTGCCCTAGCCACTCGAGTTGCTTTTCTGAAATCAGCTTGTGGTCATATAAGACCTTCAGCCATGAAAAGCGGTCTGACTTAAACATGTACTCAGGCGCAAGTGGATGAATAATAAAGGCTGCAACCACTTGGTCATCGCGTTCTCCGGCGACATGATGCACTTCGCCAACTCGAGGTTCGGTTTGCTCTAAAATTCGCCCAAGGTTTTCCTTAAAACGCCACAACGCCGCAGCCACCAAACCCAGCACTGCCCAACGCGCTCCCAATTCAGATGGGCTAAGCAGCACAATTGCCAGTAAAGTCAGCAGTCCTGCTAGTGTGCCAAGGGTTACATAGCGACTCCAGCCCAAAACAGCCGCAAAAACCACGGCTGGCAGCACCGAAGTCCAATATGGCATCTCGGCAAAAATAGCCAAACCTGCCATCATACCAAGCAGGTACACATTGCCACGCCCACGCACAGGGTAGTACTTTGGAAAAAGAATTGAAGGCGGGTATTGATGACCAACAAAGCCAGCAAAAGCTGCAATAAATGCCAGCTCGTTGCCTTCAAATGGCGAAACCAGCGCCACCACCAAAGCGCCTTTTAAGAAGTCCAGTGCGAACGAAACCACCATGTACTCGCCGCCCAAGACCCGCATGGCATTTTCAAAACCAATGTTATAAGCACTGGCTCGTAAGGGTTCTAAACCACGGTATTTGGCATACCAATAACCAAGAGGTAAAGCTCCAACCACATATGCCAGCACCAAAGTCAGCAGAACATCAATTTGCATCTTGGTATTATCACATGAATTGATGAAAGTATGAAAGTTGCACCAACCACAAACTTGAAGATTGGCTCAACCACAGACTTGGTTTTTGCCTGAGCGTTTACCCACATAGAGCTTCTCATCGGCGTAGTTCAGCATTTTTTCGTGGTTCTCGAGACTGGTGTCAGCACAAACACCCACCGTAATGGTGACACTTAAACTAGGGTGAACTTCTGACCAAGGGTGTTTTTCGACCAACACGCGCAAGCGTTCACAGGCACGCATGGCATGTTCAAAACCAGCGTGGACGACCAAAGCAAATTCCTCACCGCCGTACCGAGCGGCAATATCACCTGTTCGCAAGCTGTCCTTAGCAAGTTTCGCCATGATTTTAAGAACTTCATCACCAATCGCATGACCGTAAGTGTCATTGACTTGCTTAAATGAATCTATATCAAGCATGGCAACCGATAAAGGCTTACTGGCTTGCTTGGCTTCAAAGAACGATTTTTCAAGCTGGGTTTCAAGAAAACGCCGATTATGCAAACCCGTTAATGGGTCAGAAATAGCTTGCCACTCGAGTTGATTGACCAAATGCCCCAGTTCGACCCGCCGCATTCGCTCGAGGTCGGCTTCGGCTCGAGCGCGGTCAAGTTCGCGCTGGGCGCTGATTGCATTCAGTTGGCGCTCGGTATCCAAACGGCGCACTTCGCGTTCCACAGTATGAAATGCCTTATGGTGCTTTAACGCAAGTTCAAAGTTTTGGTCGTCTTCATAGGCTTGCGAGATGCGTTGATGAAGTTGAGCTTCCAGTTCTTTCATACCATGCGACTGACACAAAGCTAAGCCAGAATTCAAACTTGCGATGGCTTGAGAGAGTTGATGTTGCCTTAGAAAAATCAACCCAAGGTTCAAGCGGCAATGCACGACTCCTTCAAATACACCATGTTCAACAAATATTTTTTCCGCTGACCTCAGTAAAGCCAGCGCTTCTAAGAAGTGATCTGTGTAGGCTAAGGCTTCTGCCAGATTGACCTGCACCCGTGTAGCCAACTCTTGGAGTTTTAATTCTTCAGCCAACTGCAACGCCGAGCGTGAACAGCTGACTGCATCTTCATAACGCTCGAGTTTCACATACACCAAAGCTAAATTGGCTCGAGCTTCGGCGACTCGGCGCTGATCTTGAATCAAGCTAGCACTTTCAATGGCTTGCAAGTAAACCGATTCGGCTTCGCTTAAGCGGTTTAGTTCATAGTAAATGATGCCCAAATTATTCAGGTTCGAGACTTGCCCGGGTAAATCCTCAATTTGCTGACTGATTTGCAAAGCACTTTGGGTGTAATCAAGCGCTGACTGCATGTTACCCGAAGTTGCATAAGTTGCCGCCAAAAAATTGAGGCAATCTCGTTCCAAAACCAGATCACCATGATTTTTTGCGATCTCAAGCGCTTCGGTTAATCGGCTCATGGCTTTTGGTAGATTCGATTGGACACGCTCGATAAAGCCCAAAGTACGTAAAGCATAGCCCCGTTGCAATTCATTACCTTCGGCACTGGCTAACTCGAGGGCTTGTTGACTGCTTTGCAAGCTCTCCTGCCAGTTGGCATACCTCAACTCCCAAGCCGATTGGTTGAGTTGCTGAATTGCTTCTAAAGATGAATCAGACATGGTTGATAAAAAAATTTCGCAATGCCTAGTTTAGACGATTTGTTGGCTGCTGTGTGTAGCCTTAAGTCACTCTCGTGTAACTTTTAACCAGTCAGGATGTATTTCGTTCGCAGACTCGAAAAGCCCATCAGTGTAGAATAAAGATGATCTGCACGAGCTTTATATACTTTGTGATGATTGTGAATAAACACACGAAAGTCCAGTCTTGGGTGTAAGATTTTTGTAAAGCTCAAGATTTTACAATCTATGACATCGAGGTTGTCTTGTGGCAAACAAATTCTCTAATTCACTCACCGTTCTATTTGCGCTGGCTATACTCAGTTTTAGCTCATGCTCTCAACTTCCTTCGGATGCTGAGACGTACTTGGTGACGCTAAAAGTAACCCCTGCGGACAATGCACAAAATCTAGCAACACGCTATAACGCCAAAGTGCTTTCATTTAGCCCTGAAGCTGGTTTTGCCATTCTCAAAGTGAGTCAATTACCCGATTCTACCGACCCAAAAGTGCAACATATTGAAAAGAATAGTGTGTTGCAAACAAGTGAAAAAAATTTGCAACTTGGACAACCTACCCCAATCCAAACGTCTGGCGAAGCAACAGACATGGCTAGTGTTGGCATGAGTGGCTGGACAAGTTGGTCGAGTGGCTGGACAAGTTGGTCGAGTGGCTGGACAAGTTGGTCGAGTGGTGTGGCACTGCCAACACCCCCTTCTCAAAATAACGCCATGCTCCAAAACACCCGCATTACATCGGCTCATGCCATTGCCCGAAAGTACGGAGAGGGTGTTACTGTAGCCGTGTTGGATACTGGGCTGGACATGAATCACCTAGGCGTTATGAATAAATTGGTTGAACCCGCTCGTCGTTGGGATTTTGTTGACAATGACAACAACCCCAGCGAAATCTCGGGGGCTGGTTATGGACATGGAACTGCTGTAACTGGCTTGGTACTTCAAGTTGCACCGAACGCAAGAATCATGCCTTTGCGGGTCTTGGATCAAAACGGTTCGGGCGACCTTGACAATGTTGTCTCCGCAATTGATTTTGCAATTCGCAACAATGCTCGGATTATCAATATTTCACTCGGTGCAGATGGTTTCTCAGAAGCGCTTCGCACCATGATCAGCTATGCCAAATCCAAGCAAATTTATATTATCGCAGCGGCTGGCAATAAAACCCGTACAGACAGTGCGAATTTCCCAGCCCGCATGCAAGGTTGGTGGGAAGGACAGGGTTTCTTGTTCTCCGTTGGTAGCTTAAATTCCAGTGACCAAGTTTCGTGGTTTAGTAATCGTGGTGTGGATGTCAGTTTCTTTGCTCCGGGCGAGAACCTAACAACCTTTGCTCCAAACAACCGTGTCATGACCGTAACCGGAACATCATTTGCCACCCCATTGGTCACGGGAGCGATGGCACTGGCTTATGGTGAAACCACAGATGTTGCTGCTCGAAATAACCTTGGCACATATTTGGTGCAAAGCCTCGATAAGCAAAGCCTTTGGTGGTCAATTTACCGAAACACATCAACACCATGGCAGCACAGTTTAGGTAAACTCGATGTCGAACACTATCTGTACAGCTTACCAATGTTTAGCGGCAACGCTCCAAGGCTGGGAAGGCAAGATTTTGTTCTGAATGGCAACTTTGAAACCAATTCAACCCTTGGTTGGAACGTTTCAGGCGCAAGGATAGAAACCAATCCTTTTGGTGGCGGTGTCTACGCTGGCAGTTCAAGTATGATGCTTAATAATACTGGTTCAGCTTGGCAGCGTTTAACCGACTTACAACCGAACACAACTTATAAAGTCACAGCTTGGGCAAGGGTTTTTGCTGGCAACGAAAGTGCAGTCATTGGAGTACGCAATTCTGGCTCAACCAATGCTTCTCGAGCTGTGACGGATTCTAATGCGTTTCAGCAAGTTTCAATGACGTTTAAGACAGGCATATCGAATCGCTCGGCTGATCTTTACTTTGAAAAGACAGCTGGTACAAGTGCTGCGGCGGCTGATTTATTCGTGGTGACTCGAAACTAAACTCGAGACTGGTTTCATCTGTTTCAACTCGAGACTGGTTTCATCTAGAGCCTCCGAAAGGTCCAAAATTCTTACAGATTTATCATTAAATACGTAAATGGAAAAACAGGGCGAACACGGGGGTTCGCCCCTACCTCACGCATTTTTCATGCCTTGAATGTAGGGACAGACCCCTGTGTCTGTCCTGTAACTTACGATGAAATGGCATTCTTTCGGAGGCTCT